>CALEBD010000062.1 GCA_937944945.1 uncultured Clostridium sp.
AGTTGTACTTGAAGGAAGTGAGTTTCAAACAGTTGACGAAGGGTTAACTCTTGAAAAGAAGATTGATGTAAAAATAGATAAAAAATTAGATTTAGATAAAGATAATAAATAAGATTTATGAATAAATAAAAAACTGGATTTTTATAATCCAGTTTTTTTATTATTATACTAAATAGAATTTATAATTGTGCTATAAGATTCTAAGACATCTCGATAGCCAACTTTTAATATATGTATAAACTCAGTACTGCTAAATGTTCTTTCAACACCAATATAATTTACACAGCCATATATCTTATCGTCTTCATCTAGGTAATATCTCACCAATAAACTACTTTCATTTAAACTGTTTAAAATATTTAAAACAAGATTTTTCTTTGATGGATTATTTAGTTTTGCTATATAGTAGTACACTAGGCTGTAGGCTCGGTTTGGAAGTAATATTACAGATATTACACAGACTGCACCAGAATCATCAATTTGTTGTGCAGATTGTAGACATAGGGCATCATTATCATCTTGTAAAATATCAAATGATTCTAAAATATCGGCATCCCTCATTGCACCCATAACTTTCAATTTTTTAGTATCAAAGTCCATTTTTATTCCCCCTAAATTAAATTTTTGATTTTATTATATGCATCAATAATTTCGCTAAAGCCTATCTCCATCAAATTTATAAATTCAGAACTATTAAAATTTGTATCAATTCCAATATAATTTATTGCCCCAACTATATGATTTTGTTCATCAATATAATATTTCATAAGAATGCTATCGTTATTTAGTTTATTTAGAAATTCTATTATAGTAGATTGTTTGCTAAAGTCTGCGAGTTTAGCGAAAACGTAGTAGATTAAACTGTAGGCACTATCACTAGACATGATAATAGAGATTATGCAGTGAGCTTGTGTTTCGTCAATTTTTTGATAAGTTCTTAAAAGTAGTGCTTGGTGATCATCTTCAAGTATATCAAAAGACTCTAGAAGGTCGGCATCTCGTAGTGAATCCATAACTTCAAATTTTCTTTTTTCAAAATCCAATATATCACACACCTTTGTATATAAAAATATTATCAACATAGAGTTTTTAATATGTTACTTAATTCTACGTTGTTTTAGAAACCTCCTTTATATAATATGAAAAAACGCATCTCGAAATGATACTATTTCAAGATACGTTGTTAGTTTGAATAATATATTAAATTAAAAGTTAAGATTTTTATCTTCCTGGAATTTCGATATATTCTACAGGTTCATCATCTGGGATAGGAATCCATTCCTCAGCCATATCACATTCATCAGCAATTTGACCAATCGGCATTTTTACGTATTTTGCTTTTGCAGTAACTGCAATCTCCCCATTAGGAAGGATTATTTCGCCTTCACCTTCAAATAATTTTCTTGTATCTCTAGTTACTCTAGCAACTGTTATTATGTCGCAGTCGATTGGGACTGGCTTTTTATATCTTAGTTCTAAACTTCCTGTAACACCCCAAACTGTTTCGTCACTAACGCTTATGGCACGACCGATAGTTTCATCTAAAATTGCTGCAGATATTCCACCATGAACTCTTCCAGGATAGCTTTGGTGAAATTCCTTAGAATTGAAAACAGATGCCAATTCACCATTTTCTAATTGATAGAAACAAGCTTTTAAACCTAAATCATTTTTAACACCACAAACAAGACAACTTTTAGAGCTGTTTTGTTTTTTTAATACTTTATATTTCATGTTTATCTCCCTTTCTTTTTACAAAATTAACCATACTTATAATTATAACCTAATGCAGTTAAATTTATTAATTGACCTTCCAGCAGGCAAAGCGCGCATCCTCGCCGTTGATGTTCCAATCGGCAAAGTACGCATTCTCGGGTGCAGTCTCGGAATATTCTATGGCCAGCACGCTGTCCATGATGTCATTACGCTGCGGCTCGATCATG
>CALEBD010000063.1 GCA_937944945.1 uncultured Clostridium sp.
GTCAAGCCCTTTATCCAAATATAACTTCAATGATGATAAATTTTTAGTCGCTATAACTGCCATAAGTTAACCTCCTTTGTAAAAAATTTATGAAATTATAGCCTAGTATAAAAGATAAGCTATAAAACCAAAGCAAATTTATAGAGTGTTGGGTTTATTATTTATAGATAGTTGAATTTACTATTTTGTTTTAACTTATAAAACTTATAATTTGTATAATTAAGCATTTTGTTTAAACTTTTTATGAGTTATCTAATTAAGCGTTTTGTTGAAAAATGCTCTTTCTATCATAAGTTTTATATCATGTTGTCTTCTTACTTTAATAATAGCCAAAGTGATACTACACTTTCCAATAAAACACTTGAAAAAAATAAATTGTTCAAAAAGTTTTTTCAAAAGTTGAGGAAAATATTTAATAGTTGAGGAAAATATTTAATAAAAATACTGTAAAAATTTATTTTTTTATATCAAATAAAAGCAAAATTATATGAAAAATGTAGTAATTTTAAGCAATACAAAGAAATATAATGTCGTGAAAATATATTGCGGTAATCGAACATATGTACTATACTATGAAATATAGACATACAAAATAGACTAAGAATTATAAAATATACAAGTATAAATACAGACTCAAAATGGCGGACAGTAAATAGTTAAGTATTTTTGATTTATGAAAGGTAGGGGTAGGCTTATGGATAGCGAAAATAAGAATATAGCTGAGTTTGATTATGATTATAAAAAGATCGTACCGCCGCGATTACACCGTTTTTATGAGATTATAGGAAAAGAAAAATACGAAGAAGTGTTAGAAGTATATGGAGGCAATCCACTTTATTTAAACCAAAAAGAAAGCTATGAAAGAGAGCTGAGAAATTGGAATATTTACAAAGATTATAAAAATGGCATGGAGTATTTTGACCTTACGTCAAAGTATAAGTTGAGTGTAACGACAATTAGAAATATTACAGCACAATGTCAAAAAAAAGAGAAAAACGGAAATAATGAAGAAAAATGACTACTGGGTTAAAAATAATAGTGAAAAATGACAAAATTAAACACAAACCAGATAATATATAATTTCCTTAGAATTGAAAAAGCCAACAACTTGCATATAACAAGCTGTTGGCTTATATAATAACTACCTTAACTTAATCTAAATCTAAATAATAATCCTCTTCATCCCACAAGCTGACATTATAGCAAGCATAAGCCTCATCTATTATCTTCCCCGAATATTTATTACTCGAAGATTCATACTGACTATAATGGCTAGCGAGTTGGGAGACATAGTCGCTTTGATCTGTTTGATCTTCAGATTTTTTTTCTGATTTAGTATCAGATTCGTCTGTCAGTGATTTGAATGTAAAATCACATAGTTTTTTTAATAACCCTTTCACTTAATAATTCTCCTTTGTATTTGAAATTTCCCTTATACATATTATTATATAACAAAATTTTGTCATAAAATGTAAAAACTTCTGCATATAGCAATTTAGTTTATCATAAATTTTATAAAATTTATACCCAATTTTTTATTTAGATTGAAAATTTTAGAAAAAAGTAATAAACTAAGTAAGGAAGAAACATTTAGAGGGGGTAAAATAATGAAATATAATACTATTTACGAACTAAATGAAAGGGGTAGAGCGACGATTTGCCCGCAATGCAAAAATGAAGACATAGCGGATGATGCAAATTATTGCGAAATTTGCGGTGCATCTTTAATAAATAGATGCACAAATACAGAGTGCAACACTATCGGAAGTGGAAAGGCGAGATTCTGTAAAGAGTGCGGAAGTGAGACAGAATTTGGGAAAAGAGGTTATCTAAAGCCTTGGAATACTGAATGCGAAATAGAAATAATAGACGAGATTGTAGAAGATGAAATAGAAATAAATATGGACGAATTAGAAGATAATGAAGAAAACATGGTAGAAATCGAAATTGCGCATGATGATGAGTTCGACAATGAAGAAGACGAAGCGCCAGAAATCGACCATAGCATTTTAGGTGATTTTGGAGCTGTATACAGCCAAGATGATGACGAAGAAAATGACGAAAACGAGGAAACTTACGATAGATTCCAAGAGTTCAGCTATAAAGGTGGAGACGAATTTTTCGAGATATTCTAAAATATATATTTAAAATATGACGTATCAAGTCGAATGTATAAAGTACAGCGGGTGATATGACAAATAACGATATATTACATAGCCCATGTCGATATGATACATAATTAAATAAATAAAAAAAACTACTCACATATATAAATATCGGGGTAGTTTTTTTATTTTAAGCAATGTACGAAGTCGCCCGCTCATGAACGAAGTGAATTTCAAGCAACGTACAAAGCTGCGGCCGATTTTAACCAAATCAACCCCTTGTAGGATTATAAAAATACCCCTATTATGGTATAATCTAAATAAAACGAAAAGGAGTTGAGAATATGAGAGGATTACTAGATCCAAAGATGGATTTCGTATTTAAAAATATATTTGGAAGCGAAAAACACCCAAATATCCTGATATCCTTCCTAAATGCAACTTTAAAACCGAAAGATTTAATAACAGCAGTTGAGATAAAAAATACAGATTTAAATAAAGGATATATAGAAGATAAATTTTCTAGATTAGACGTGAAGGCGACGACTAGCAACAATGAGATAATCAACATAGAAATTCAGCTAAAAAATGAATACAACATGATAAAGAGAAGTCTATTTTATTGGTCTAAACTTTACTCGGAGCAACTAAACGAAGGCGAGGATTATAGCGTTTTAAAAAGAACGATTTGCATCAATATACTAAATTTCAAATACTTGAAGACGAGAAAATTCCACAGCGGATACAGATTAAAAGAAATCTACAGCAATGAAGAACTTACAGATGTGGCGGAAATTCACTTTATAGAGATTCCAAAGTTAGAAGAGGGAACTGACGAAAAAGATATGCTTGTTGCGTGGATTGAATTTTTAAAAAATCCAGAAAGCGAGAAGGTAAGAAGTCTTGAGATGAGTATTGATGAAATTAGAGAGGCAAAGGATGAACTTATCAGAATGAGTAATGATGACACTCAACGTGAACTTTACGAAATGAGGGCAAAAACTCTAAAAGACAAGATAAGCGCATTAAACGAAGCCGAGCGAAAAGGAATCAAAAAGGGTAGACAAGAAGGTATTAAAGAAGGGCTGCAAAAAGGAATTCAAGAAGGGCTGCAAAAAGGAATTCAGGAAGGCGAAAAAAGTAAAGCAATAGAAATCGCAAAATCCCTAATAAACATAGGGCTAGACAAAGAAACAATATCAAAATCGACAGGGCTAGATTTAAACGAAATAGAAAAGTTGATGTCAAAATAAACAAACAAAAAAGTAGGGCAAGACCCTACTTTTTTACTCCAAATCTATTTATTTTCCTTATTAAACCATTCAAGCATTGATGTTTCGTATTCTTTTGGAAGCATATCGTGATACATTTGATCATATAACCATGCCAATGTCTTCGTGCTTAAATATTTTTTCATTTGATTTTCCGCCTCAAACATCACAGCTTTAATCACACAAGGACATTTTGTAGGATTCCTTGGTGGAAGGTCCTGTTTTGCAAGCACGCTATTTTGCATGATATCAGCGCAGTGGAAGAACGGTTCACTCCCTTCAACAGCCTCAACTATATCACAAAACGTAATTTTATCAGCACTACGGGCTAATGTATATCCACCTTTTACACCGGGGACAGATTTCACAATTCCTGATTTGCTCAATTTTGCGTATATTTTTGACAGATACGTTTCCGAAATTCCTTGAAACGTTGATAAATCCCTTATCCCTATTGATTTACCATCTTCCATATTTACCATATACAATAAACAATGTATTGCATATTCAACTCCAACTGAAAATTTCATTTATCATGCTCCTTTAAAGATAATATAATAATCATACATTATTATGAAGTTTGATTCAAGGTAGATATATCCACATAAAGCACGAAAAAAGATTTATATTATGAAAATAAGTAAAAAAACAATAAATATATTGAATATAAGTAA
>CALEBD010000064.1 GCA_937944945.1 uncultured Clostridium sp.
TGCTATACAAGTTGGTTTCGGAGATGCTAAAGAAAAATCTTTAAACAAACCACAAAAAGGTCACTTAGCTGCTGCTAACACATTAAAAAAACATTTAAAAGAATTTAGAGTAGACTCTGTAGAAGGATATACAGTTGGACAAGAAATAAAAGCTGATTTATTCGCTGCAGGTGAATTAATAGATGTTACTGGAATAAGTAAAGGTAAAGGATTCCAAGGTCCAATAAAAAGACATGGACAATCAAGAGGTCCTGAAACTCACGGTTCTAGATACCACAGAAGACCAGGTTCAATGGGAGCTTGTTCTTACCCAGGTAGAGTTTTCAAAAACAAAAAATTAGCTGGACACATGGGTAGCGTTAAAGTTACAGTTCAAAACTTAGAAGTAGTAAGAGTTGACGCTGACAAAAACTTTATATTAGTAAAAGGTGCTATACCAGGAGCTAAAGGTTCAGTAGTAACAATAAAAGAAGCAGTTAAAGCTTCTAAATAATTGACTAACCTAAGAAAGGAGGAATCACAATGCCAAAATTAAACGTATTAAATATACAAGGACAAAATGTTGGTGAAATAGAATTATCAGATGCTGTATTCGGTGTTGAAGTGAATGAGCATGTATTATACGAAGTTGTAAAAAACCAACTTGCTAATAAAAGACAAGGTACTCAATCTGCTAAAACTAGAGCAGAAGTTAGAGGTGGCGGAAGAAAACCTTGGAGACAAAAAGGAACAGGTAGAGCTAGACAAGGTTCTATAAGAGCTGTACAATGGATAGGTGGAGGAGTTGCTTTCGCACCAAAACCAAGAAGCTACAGATACACATTACCAAAGAAAGTTAGAAGATTAGCTATGAAGAGTGCTTTAACTTCTAAAGTTCAAGCTAACGAAATGATAGTATTAGATGCTTTAACAATGGAAGCACCTAAAACTAAAGAGTTCGCTACAATATTAAAAAATGTAAATGCTGCTAAAAAAGCTTTAGTAGTAATGGCTGAAAAGAACGAAAACGTAATAAAATCAGCTGCTAATATACCAAACGTTGAAACTGCATTAGTTAACACTATAAATGTTTATGACATATTAAAATATGATTCATTCATAATAACTACTGATGCTGTTAAAAAAGTGGAGGAGGTGTACGCATAAAATGACTAATCCACATGATATAGTTATAAGACCAATAGTTACTGAACAAAGTATGGCTGACATGGCTGACAAAAAATACACTTTTGTAGTTCAAAAAGGAGCTAACAAAACTGAAATAAAAAAAGCAGTAGAATCAATATTCGGAGTAGATGTAGAAAAAGTTAATACATTAAACTACGATGGAAAAGTTAAAAGAATGGGTAGAAGCATAGGAAAAACTGCTAGCTACAAAAAAGCAGTAGTTAAATTAACTGCTGAAAGTAAAGAAATAGAATTTTTCCAAGGTATGTAATACTTAAGAAATAAAGGAGGGAAAATAAGATGGCTATTAAAAAATTTAAACCAACTTCTCCTGCCTTAAGAGAAATGACAGTTTTTATATCTGATGAAGTTACAACTAACCAACCAGAAAAATCTCTTTTAGTACCTTTAAAGAAGAATTCTGGGAGAAACGTTCACGGAAAAATAACTGTTCGTCACAGAGGTGGAGGAAACAGAAGAAAATACAGAATAATAGATTTTAAAAGAAATAAAGATGGTATTCCAGCAAAAGTTGCTACAATAGAATACGATCCAAACAGAACTGCTAATATAGCATTATTAAACTACGCAGATGGTGAGAAAAGATATATACTTGCTCCAGTAGGTATAAAAGTAGGAGATACTTTATTATCTGGACCAACTGCTGATATAAAACCAGGTAATGCATTAGCATTAAAAAACATGCCAGTAGGTACTGTAGTTCACAACATAGAGTTAAAAGCTGGAAAAGGCGCTCAATTAGTTAGATCTGCAGGTGTTTCAGCTCAATTAATGGCTAAAGAAGGAAACAAAGCATTATTAAGATTACCATCTGGTGAAATGAGATATGTATCAATAGAATGTAAAGCTACTATAGGACAAGTAGGTAACGTAGAACACGCTAACGAAACTATAGGTAAAGCAGGTAGAAAAAGACATATGGGTATCAGACCTACAGTAAGAGGTTCTGTAATGAACCCTAACGACCATCCACACGGTGGTGGGGAAGGTAGATCTCCAATAGGTAGACCATCTCCAGTAACTCCATGGGGTAAACCAGCTCTTGGATACAAAACTAGAAAGAAAAATAAAGCATCTAATAAATTAATAGTTTCAAGAAGAACTAAATAGTAGATGACGAAACAATAGATTTTAAATAGAAATTTATTTTACTCGGGAAGGAGGAAATTAAATGTCAAGATCAACTAAAAAAGGACCTTTTGTTCACCCTAGACTTCTTAAAAAAATAGAAGCTATGAACGAAAGCGGAAGCAAAGAAGTTATAAAAACTTGGTCAAGAAGTTCAACTATATTCCCTCAAATGGTAGAGCACACTATAGCTGTACATGACGGAAGAAGACATATTCCTGTATATATAACAGAAGATATGGTAGGACACAAATTAGGAGAATTTGTTCCAACAAGAACTTTCAAAGGTCACAAAGATGACGAAAAAGGAAATAAGAGAAAATAATTAAATCCTGACTAGGAAAGGAGGAAGAACGATGGAAGCAAGATCAATCGCAAAATATGTACGTGTATCTCCAAGAAAAGCAGGTCAAGTATGCTCTCTTGTAAGAGGTAAAAACGTTGATGAAGCTTTAGCAATATTAAAATTCACTCCTAGAGGAGCAGCTGATATAATAGCTAAAGTAGTAAAATCAGCAAAAGCTAATGCTGAAAATAACCATGAAATGGATGCAGATAAATTATACGTAGCATCAATAGTTGCTAATCAAGGACCAACAATAAAAAGATTTATGCCTAGAGCACAAGGTCGTGCAACTATGATAAGAAAAAGAACTTCTCACATAGAGGTTGTTTTAAAAGAAAGACAATAAGAGATAGGAGGGAAATAAATGGGACAAAAGGTTAACCCACACGGACTAAGAGTCGGTGTTATAAAAGATTGGGATTCAAGATGGTTCACTACTGATAAAAAAGAGTTCGGAAGTTTATTATTAGAAGACCACCAAATAAGAACATTCTTAAAAGAAAGATTATACGTTGCTGGTGTTGCTAAAATAGAAATAGAAAGATCAGCAAACAAAATAAGAATAGATCTTCATGTTGCTAAACCAGGTGTGGTTATAGGTGCAGCTGGAGCTAAAATAGAAGCTTTAAAAGCTGAATTAGAAAAAATGACTAAGAAAACTGTTATAGTTAATATAATAGAAGTTAAAGGAATAGACAGAAATGCTCAATTAGTAGCTGAAAACATAGCATTAGCTATCGAAAGAAGGGTAGCTTTCAGAAGAGCTATGAAACAAGCTGTACAAAGAGCTTTAAAATCTGGTGCAAAAGGTATAAAAGTTGCTGCATCTGGTAGATTAGGTGGAGCAGAAATGGCTAGAACTGAAGGTTATAGCGAAGGAAATGTACCTCTTCAAACTTTAAGATCTGATATAGATTACGGTTTCGCAGAAGCTGATACTACTTATGGTAAAATAGGTATAAAAGTTTGGATATGCAATGGGGAAGTATTACCAACTAGAAATGGTGTAAACCCTAGAGAAGAAAGAAAAGACAACAGAAGAGACAGAAGAGATAACAAGAGAAGAGATAACAGAAGAGATAACAATAGAAGAAATTCTAGAGGAAACGATAGAGCTAGAGGACAAAGACCTCAAAGATCTGAAAAAAATAATTAATCAAAGTTAGCTTCAAGGAAGGAGGAGAAATCTCATGTTAATGCCAAAGAGAGTAAAACGTCGTAGAGTTCATAGAGGAAGAATGACTGGAAAGGCTCAAAAAGGTAACACAGTTACTTACGGAGAATACGGACTAGTTGCTTTAGAACCATCTTGGATAACTTCTAATCAAATAGAAGCTGCCAGAATCGCGATGACAAGATATATAAAAAGAGGCGGGAAAGTTTGGATAAAAATATTCCCTCATAAACCAGTAACAAGAAAACCAGCTGAAACTCGTATGGGTGCTGGGAAAGGTTCTCCAGAATATTGGGTAGCCGTAGTTAAACCAGGAAGAGTAATGTTTGAGTTAGCAGGTGTTCCTGAAGAAAAAGCTAGAGAAGCAATGAGACTAGCAGCTCACAAACTTCCTATAAAATGTAAATTTGTGAAAAAAGAAGATTTAGATGTAAAGGGTGGTGAATAGGATGAAAGCTAAAGAGTTAAGAGATTTAAAAAGCGAAGAGCTAATAGTTAAATTAAATGACTTCAAAAGTGAATTATTTAGCTTAAGATTCCAATTAGCTACTGGTCAATTAGAAAATACAGCAAGAATAAAAATGGTTAAAAAAGATATTGCAAGAGTTAAAACTATCCTTGCTGAAAGAAAGTTAAACGAAACTAGAGCTTAATTTGGAAAGGAGGCTTTTAAACATGGAAAGAGGAAGAAGAAAAGTAAGAATAGGCCGTGTTGTAAGTAATAAAATGGACAAAACAATAGTTGTTGCTGTTGAAGATTTCGTACGTCATGAATTATACAACAAACCTGTTAAAAGAACTAAAAAGTTTAAGGCACACGACGAAAATAACGAATGTAGAATCGGAGATAGAGTAAAAATAATGGAAACTAGACCTTTATCAAAAGATAAAAGATTTAGACTAGTTGAAGTTGTTGAAAAAGTTAAGTAGTTTTTTTGAAAAGGAGGGATTACTATGGTACAACAAGAGACACGCTTAAAAGTTGCTGACAATTCTGGTGCAAAAGAATTACTATGTATACGTGTACTAGGCGGAAGTAAAAGAAAATATGGTAACGTAGGTGACGTAATAGTTGCTACAGTTAAAAGTGCAACACCTGGTGGAGTTGTAAAAAAAGGAAAAGTAGTTAAAGCTGTTATAGTAAGAAGTAAAAAAGGCATTAAACGTAATGACGGAAGTTATATAGCGTTCGATGAAAATGCTGCAGTTATAATAAAAGATGATAAAACTCCAGTAGGAACTCGTATATTCGGGCCTGTTGCTAGAGAGTTAAGAGATCATGAATTCATGAAAATAGTTTCTCTTGCTCCAGAAGTACTATAATAAGGAGGTGCAATAGGAGACATGATGCGCGTTAAGAAAGATGACACAGTTGTAGTTATAGCTGGTAAAGATAAAGGTAAAAAAGGTAAAGTTGTTGCTGTTTTACCAAAACAAAACAGAGTAGTTGTTGAAGGTGTTAACATAATGACTAAACACCAAAAACCAACTGCAGTTAATCCACAAGGTGGAATAATAAACAAAGAAGCTCCAATTCATATATCTAACGTAATGCCACTTGATCCAGAAACTGGAAAAGGAACTAGAGTTAGATTCGAAATGAAAGATGGAAAAAAAGTAAGAGTAGCAGTTAAGAGCGGAAAAGAAATATAATACAATATAACTCGAAAGGAGGGACCGTAAATGACTTCTAGATTACAAGAAAAATACATGAAAGAAGTTGCTCCTGCGTTAATGGAGAAATTTAATTACAAAAACGTAATGGAAATACCTAAAATAGATAAAATAGTTATCAACATGGGTATAGGTGACGCTAAAGAAAATCCAAAAGGATTAGAAAAAGCTGTTGAAGAAATGGAACTTATAGCAGGTCAAAAACCAGTTATAACAAGAGCTAAAAAATCAGTAGCTAACTTCAAATTAAGAGAAGGTATGCCAATAGGTGCAAAAGTTACTTTAAGACAAGATAAAATGTACTATTTCATGGATAAATTAGTATCAGTTACTTTACCAAGAGTTAGAGACTTCAGAGGTATAAATCCAAATGCTTTTGATGGTAGAGGAAACTATGCTTTAGGAATAAAAGAACAATTAATATTCCCAGAAATAGAGTATGATAAAGTAGACAAAGTAAGAGGAATGGATATAATATTCGTTACTACAGCTAAATCAGATGAGGAAGCTAGAGAATTACTAAAATTATTAGGAATGCCATTTTCAAAATAATAAAAAGGAGGGATTCCAGTGGCTAGAAAAGCAATGGTTGTAAAACAACAAAAGAAACAAAAATATAAAACTAGAGAATACACTAGATGTTCTATATGTGGTAGACCACATTCAGTTTTAAGAAGCTTTGGTATATGCCTTAGAGAATTAGCTTACAAAGGACAAATACCTGGTGTAAGAAAAGCAAGTTGGTAGAATTTGCCCAAATATGAAAGGAGGTTTTCAATATGACAATGACAGATCCAATTGCAGATATGCTTACTCGTATAAGAAATGCAAATACTGTTAAGCATGAAACTGTTGATGTTCCAGCTTCTAACATAAAGAAAGAAATAGTAAGAATCTTATTAGAAGAAGGTTTCGTTAGAGGTTATGATGTTATAGAAGATGAAAAACAAGGAATAATAAGAATACAATTAAAGTACGGACAAGCAGGAGAGAGAGTTATACAAGGTATAAAAAGAATCTCTAAACCTGGTATGAGAGTTTATACAAACGCTTATGAAATACCTAAAGTATTAAACGGATTAGGTATATCAATAATATCTACTTCAAAAGGGATATTAACTGATAAACAAGCAAGAAAAGAAAATGTTGGTGGAGAAGTTATCTGCTACGTTTGGTAATAATATTAAAGGAAGCAAGGAGGTGTAACTATGTCAAGAATAGGTTTAAAACCAATAACAGTACCTGCAGGTGTAGAAGTTACTATAGCTGAAGGTAACCACGTTACTGTAAAAGGACCAAAAGGTACTTTAGAAAAACAGTTCGACGCTGCTTTAACAATAACTAAAGAAGGCGACGTTATAACAGTTGCTAGACCAACAAACAACAAACAACATAGATCATTACACGGATTAACTAGAACGTTAATAAACAATATGATAACTGGTGTTAATGCTGGTTTCGAAAAGAAATTAGAATTAGTTGGTGTTGGATACAGAGCACAAAAACAAGGAAATAAATTAGTTATGAACTTAGGATTCTCACATCCAGTAGAAATGGAAGATCCAGAAGGTATAACTGTAGAAGTTCCAAATCAAACTGAATTAGTAGTAAAAGGTATAGACAAACAATTAGTTGGTAACTACGCTGCTAAAATAAGAGATTGGAGAAAACCAGAACCATACAAAGGTAAAGGTATAAAATACGCTGGTGAATATATAAGACGTAAAGAAGGTAAAACTGGTAAAAAATAGGTAGAACCTAAAGTTTAACCAAAATAAAGTTGAACCAAATATAAGGTTGAAAGGAGTGAGCTCAGTGTTAAAGAAAGCTGATAAAAACGCTAAAAGACTTCAAAGACATAAGAGAGTTCGTAGAAAAGTGTTCGGAACACCTCAAAGACCAAGATTATGTGTATTTAGAAGTTCAAACAATATATATGCTCAAATAATAGATGACACAAATAGAGTAACTCTTGTTGCTGCATCTTCATTAGATGAAGCTGTTAAGGGTGCTGTTAATCATACAGGAAATAAAGAAGCAGCTAAATTAGTTGGCGAAATGGTAGCTAAAAAAGCTGTTGAAAAAGGAATCACTGAAGTAGTATTCGACAGAGGCGGATATATATATCATGGAAGAATAAAAGAATTAGCTGAAGGTGCAAGAGAAGCTGGTCTTAAATTCTAATAAAAGAGGAGGGAAGAAGGCATGCGTCGTAAACTTATAGATGCTAGACAACTAGACTTACAAGAAAGAGTTGTTGAGGTAAGACGTGTTACTAAAGTTGTTAAAGGTGGTAGAAACTTTAGATTCGCAGCTTTAGTAGTAGTTGGAGATGAAAACGGACACGTTGGTATAGGTACTGGAAAAGCAATGGAAGTTCCAGATGCTATAAAAAAAGCAGCAGAAGATGCTAAAAAGAATCTTATCAGAGTACCAATAGTTGGTACAACTATTCCTCACGAAGTAATCGGACACTTCGGTGCTGGGAAAATAATAATAATGCCTGCTCAAGAAGGTACAGGAATCATCGCTGGTGGTGCTGCAAGAACTGTATTAGAATTATCAGGATTAAAAGATGTTAGAGCTAAATCTTTAGGATCTAAAAATCCAAGAAATATGGTTAATGCTGCTATAGAAGGATTAAGTTCTTTAAAAACAGCTGAAGATGTAGCTAGACTTAGAGGTAAAAAAGTAGAAGATCTTTTAGGATAAGGAGGTAGTGTGAAATGGCTAAATTACAAATAAAATTAGTTAGAAGTACAATAGGGACTACTCCTAAACAAAAAAAGAATGTTGAAGCTTTAGGATTAAGAAGAAGAGAACAAGTAGTTGTTAAAGAAGATAATGCCCAAATGAGAGGTATGATCGCAAAAGTTGCTCACTTAGTTGAAGTAACTGAAATAGCTGAATAATAATAGATAAGGAATAAAGAAGGAGGTGCAATCCATGAAACTACGTGAGTTAAAACCTGCTCAAGGTGCAGTAAAATCTAGAAAAAGATTAGGTAGAGGTACTGCTACAGGTCAAGGTAAAACTGCAGGACGTGGACAAAAAGGTCAAAAATCTCGTTCAGGCGGTGGAGTAAGAGTTGGATTCGAAGGTGGACAAATGCCACTAGCTAGAAGACTTCCTAAGAGAGGTTTCAAAAATCCATTCAGAAAAATATACACAGAAGTTAACGTTGAACTTTTAAATAGATTTGAAAATGGTACAGAAATAACTGCAGAATTATTAAAATCTACAGGTGCTGTAAGTAAAATAGAAAAAGACGGAGTAAAAATATTAGGAGAAGGAACTCTTGAGAAAGCTGTAACAGTTAAAGCTGCTAAGTTCACTGCTTCAGCTCAAGAAAAAATCGAAAAAGCTGGAGGAAAAGCAGAATTAGTATAATATCTGTTCTTTCAAAAGTTACAGGTGGGTGATATTACGTGCTATCAAAGATAAAACAATCTTGGAAAGTAAAAGATGTAAGAAGAAGAATCTTATATACCCTAATGATGATTCTAATATTTAGAATAGGTACCACAATACCAGTTCCTGATGTAAACACAAGTATTATTAGTAGTTTAGTAAGTGGTAATAGCTTACTAGCTCTATATAATATGTTCACAGGAGGAGCATTTAGTAACTTTACACTATTTGCTCTAGGTATAGGGCCTTATATCACTGCTTCAATCATAATACAACTTTTAACAGTAGGTTTCGACAGTTTGAAAGAACTTCAGAAATCTGGTGAAGAAGGTAGAAAGAAGATGAATATGTACACTAAATATACAGCATTAGTATTAGCAATAATACAAGCTGTAGGTATAACTCTAGGAGTTATAAAGAGTGCATTGACATCGGACAGTATTTTCTCTATTGCTACAGTTATCATGACATTAGTTTCAGCAAGTATGATATTGATGTGGATGGGTGATAGAATAACTGAAAAAGGACTAGGAAACGGAAGTTCTATCATTATATTTGTTGGTATTATCTCAAGAATACCTTCAGATTTAATAAGTGTAGTAAAATCAGTTAAATCTGGTACATTAGTATTATGGTTAGCTATAGTATTAGCTGTAATAATGTTAGTAACTATCGCTTTAGTTACATTTATTAACGAGGCGGTAAGAAAAATACCAGTACAATATGCTAAAAAAGTTGTTGGAAGAAAGTTATATGGAGGTCAAAACTCTCATATACCAATGAAAGTAAATCAATCAGGGGTTATGCCAATAATCTTTGCTAGTTCACTTTTAGCATTTCCACAAACAATAGCATTATTTATGGGCAAAAATGCCCAAAATTTTGTTTCCACTTACTTAAGCACATCTGGTGATATAGGATTTTGGATTTATAGATCACTAGAAGTTCTATTAATAGTATTTTTCTCTTATTTTTATACTACAATATCATTCAATGTGGACGATATTGCTGAAAATATGAAAAATAATGGTGGATTCATACCAGGAATAAGACCTGGTAGACCTACAGTAGATTACTTAAGCAAAATACTATCTAGAATAACTCTTGCGGGAGCTTTATTCTTAGCAGTAATAGCAATGATACCAGCATTCACAGTACACTTTATGAGTGTAAACATGAGTTTAGCAGGTACATCAATACTAATCGTTGTAGGGGTAGCACTTGAGCTTAAGAGACAGTTAGAGTCACACCTAGTTATGAGAAGTTATCAAGGATTTTTAAAATAAATTGGAGATGATTAAATGAGACTAATATTATTAGGACCTCCTGGTGCTGGAAAAGGAACTCAAGCAGCAGGGATAGTTGAAAAATACAAAATACCTCATATATCAACAGGAGATATATTTAGACAAAATATAAAAGAGGGAACAGACCTTGGAAAGAAAGCTAAAGAATATATGGATCAAGGTTTATTAGTTCCAGACGAACTAACAGTTGGTCTAGTAACTGATAGAATATCACAACCTGATTGTGGTAATGGATTCATGTTAGATGGATTTCCAAGAAATGTATCTCAAGCAGTACAATTAGATGCATTTCTAAAAGAACATGGTATTGCTTTAGATAAAGTAATAAATATAGAAGTTGATAAAGAAAAGTTAGTTGCAAGAGCTGTAGGTAGAAGAATCTGTAAATCTTGTGGCGCTACTTATCATATAGAATTTAACCCATCTAAAGAAGAAGGCGTTTGTGATATATGTAAAGGAGAACTTTATCAAAGAGCCGACGATAATGAAGAGACAGTTTCAAAAAGAATACAAGTTTACTTAGATGAAACTAAACCATTAGCTGATTATTATTCTAAAGTTGGAATAATAGCAGATATAGATGGTCAACAATCTATAGACAAAGTATTCAACGATATAGTTTCTGCATTAGAAGGCAAATAGATAATGATCAACTTAAAATCTAAAGAAGAAATAGAAATCATGAGAGAGGCAGGCAAAATTGTCGCCGAAACTCATGAATTATTAAAGTCAGCTATAATTCCGGGGGTATCAACTCTAGAGTTAGATACAATAGCTGAAGAGAATATAAGAAAATATAATGCAGTACCATCTTTTAAAGGCTATGGAGGATTCAAAGGAAGTATCTGTGCATCTATCAATAATGAAGTTGTACATGGTATTCCAGGAAACAAAATAGTAAAAGAGGGAGACATTATAAGTATTGATATAGGAGCCTATTATAAAGGATATCATGGTGACGCTGCAAAAACGCATGCTGTCGGTGTAATATCTGAAGACAATAGGAAGTTAATAGAAGTAACACGTCAAAGCTTCTATGAAGGAATAAAGTTTGCAAAAATCGGATACAGACTTTCGGACATCTCACACGCAATACAAACATATGTTGAAAAGAATGGCTTTTCAGTAGTTAGGGACTTGGTTGGTCATGGAGTAGGCACACATCTTCATGAACCACCTGATGTACCTAATTATGGGAAACCAGGAAAAGGACCAAAATTAAAGGCTGGAATGGTTTTAGCTATAGAGCCAATGGTGAATATGGGCAAATTCAATGTCAAATGTCTATCAGATGGATGGACTATTGTTACAATCGATGGGAAAAATTCAGCACACTATGAACATACGATAGTAATTACAGAAAATGAGCCAATTTTGCTAACAAGTCTTTAAATTTAGTCAAATAAATGATATTATAAATAATGCAGGTTTTGAACCTGCTGACATTAAAGTTAAGCACTTGAGTTTAAATTACTTTCAAAAAAGTAATAAAATAGTATAAAATTGTTAATGATACTTTTTAAGAGCTAACTTAATTAAGTCGATTTGCTGACTTATTGAATGGAGGGCTGGTTGTTTAATGGCCAAAAAAGATGTAATAGAATTTGAAGGTACAGTTGTAGAAAACTTACCAAATGCTATGTTTAAAGTTAAATTAGAAAATGGACATGAAGTATTATGCCATTTATCTGGTAAGCTAAGAATGAACTTCATAAGAATTCTTGAAGGTGATAAGGTTAAAATAGAACTTTCACCTTATGATCTTACAAGAGGAAGAATCACTTGGCGTAAGAAGTAGACTAGCGTATAGTCTAAGGAGGGATTAATAATGAAGGTAAGACCATCAGTAAAACCAATGTGTGAAAAATGTAAGATAATCAAAAGAAAAGGTAAAGTAATGGTTATCTGCGAAAATCCAAAGCACAAACAAAAACAAGGATAATATAAAAAATGATAGCATTTACAGTTGTTTTATGCTATAATAGAGAACTGTGATGTTAACAAAAATTGTTAAAAAATAACGAAAAAATAGATACGAAAATATGTAAAAGACTCGGTTTTTTACAGAAAACTAATGTAGGAGGTGCAACTATGGCAAGAATCGCTGGGGTAGATTTACCTAACGAAAAGAGAGCGGAAATAGGCTTAACTTATATATATGGTATAGGTAGAGCAACTGCTAATGAAATATTAGCTAAAGCTGAGATAAAACCTGATACAAGAATAAAAGATTTATCAGAAGAAGAAGTTAATACATTAAGAAGAATCATAGATAATGATTTCTTAGTTGAAGGTGACTTAAGAAGAGAAATCGCATTAAACATAAAAAGATTAAGAGATATAAAATGTTACAGAGGTATAAGACATGCTAAAGGATTACCTCTAAGAGGACAAAAAACTAAGACTAATGCTAGAACTAGAAAAGGTCCTAGAAAAACTGTATCTCGTAAAAAGAAAAAATAATAAATAGATAGGAGGGAAATCGAGAAATGGCTAAACCAAAAAAGAAAGCAACACGTGTAAGAAGAAGAGAACGTAAAAATATAGATCGTGGACATGCACATATACAATCAACTTTTAATAATACAATAGTTACTTTAACTGACGTTCATGGAAATGCTATATCATGGGCATCTTCAGGACAATTAGGATTTAAAGGATCAAGAAAATCAACTCCATTTGCTTCTCAAATGGCTGCAGAAACTGCTGCTAAAGCTGCAATGGAACACGGTTTAAAAAGCGTAGAAGTATTTGTTAAAGGACCAGGTTCTGGTAGAGAAGCTGCTATAAGAGCTTTACAAGCTACAGGACTTGAAGTAACAATGATAAAAGACGTCACTCCAATACCACACAATGGATGTAGACCACCAAAAAGAAGAAGAGTATAATCATAGGAGGTATAGACAATGGCAAGATATACTGGTGCATCATGTAGACAATGCCGTAGAGAAGGAATGAAATTATTCCTTAAAGGTGATAGATGTTATACAGATAAATGTGCTGTAGTTAAAAGAAACTATGCTCCTGGGCAACACGGACAAGGGAGAAAGAAACTTTCTAACTATGGATTACAATTAAGAGAAAAACAAAAAGTTAAAAGAATATACGGAGTTTTAGAAACTCAATTCAGAAATTTATATGAACGTGCAGAAAAAATGTCAGGTAAAACTGGTGAAAACTTATTATGTCTATTAGAAGAAAGATTAGACAACGTAGTTTTCAGAATGGGATTAGCTAACTCTAGAAAAGAAGCTAGACAATTAGTTACTCATGCACACTTTACTTTAAACGGTAAAAAAGTAGATATACCATCATTAACTGTTAAAGTTGGAGATGTTATAGCTGTTAAAGAAACTTCTAAATCATCAGCTAAATTCAAAGCTCTAGTTGAAGCAAACAAAGTTGCTCCAAACTGGTTAGATGTAAACTTAGAAGAAATGTCTGCTAAAGTAGTTGCATTACCAACTAGAGAAGATATAGATATCGAAATAGCAGAACACTTAATCATAGAACTTTATTCAAAATAATAAGCAGTTTTTAAAAATAATTTTAAAATTGTTTACCCTCAGTGGATTAACAAATTTTAAGGAGGGTTTAGTCCATGATAGAAATAGAAAAACCAAAAGTAGATATAGTTGAGCTTAGCGAAGACTATAGATATGGAAAATTCGTAGTGGAACCTCTAGAGAGAGGCTACGGAATAACTATAGGGAATGCCCTAAGAAGAATATTATTATCATCACTTCCTGGAAGTGCTATAACAAGTGTAAAAATTGAAGGTGTTTTACACGAATTTACTACGGTTCCAAATGTTGTAGAAGATGTACCAGAAATAATAATTAATTTAAAAAATGTAAGATTAAAATTAGATAAAAATGAACAAAAAACATTAAGAATAAATTTTAATGGTGCAGGAGAAGTGACAGCGGGAGATATTGAAACTGACGGAACAGTA
>CALEBD010000065.1 GCA_937944945.1 uncultured Clostridium sp.
GTTTCCAGAGAGGAAAATTTATGAGCTGTGAGATTTTCTAAATTAGAGGGATTGAAAACTACCTAGGAGCTGTGGTCTGAAGTTTTAAGATTTTTCTTATTTTAGTAAGACTTACCGTTAATCGCGTTAAGATTTTGAGTGGATTTTTATCAAATTAGGTGGAACCGCGGGAATACATCTCGTCCTTTTTTACAAGGACGAGTTTTTTTATTTCAACTTATTATCTTAAGAAACGTACGAAGTCGTTGGCGATATGAGCAGAGTGAATTTTTATTCTAAGAAAATTAGTTCGAGGGTAAGCCTCTTTTTTAATACACAAAATCAATAAATAATATAAAGAAATTACAAGTAGGAGGGTAAAAAATGAAAATAGGGATATTAGGATATGGAACAGTAGCAAGTGGCTTAGTTGATATCATAGATAACAACAAGGATAAGAGGGATATAAGTATAGAAGGAATACTTGTCAGGGATGTAAGCAAGCATGCCCACAGAAAACATTCTGATGTTTTAACATCGGATATAGAAGATATATTTAATAAAGATGTAGATGTAATAGTAGAATTACTAGGGGGCTTACATCCATCTTATGAATATTTAAAAAGAGCGTTAGAAAATAAAATTAATGTAGTAACTGCAAATAAAGATATGTTGGCAGAGTTTGGCGGAGAATTAGTAAGTCTTGCTAAGGAAAATGGAGTTTGTATAAAATTTGAGGCATCTGTCGGTGGTGGTATTCCAGTTTTAAAACCATTGATAGAATCACTAGAAGGAAATGAAATTGACTCTATATCTGCAATATTAAATGGAACTACTAACTTCATTTTATCAAAAATGTATGATGAAAATTTATCTTATGATGAGGCTTTAAAACAAGCTCAAGAGCTTGGATTTGCTGAGGCTAATCCGGAGTCTGATGTAATGGGATATGATGCAGGTAGAAAGTTATCAATCTTATCTACTTTATCGTTTAAAAAGAGAATATACTGGAAAGATTTCTATCTTGAAGGAATAAACAATATAGAGCCAAAGGATATAGAATATGCGAAACAACTTGGATGCAAAATAAAATTAGTTGGACGCAGCAAAATACACGATGGCAAGGTAAATGGATATGTTAGACCAGTTTTAGTTGGAAATGACGATATAATATCTAAAATAGATAATGAGTTTAACATAATAGTAGTAAATGGTGATTTCTTAGGAGAGGTATCATTTGTTGGTAAAGGCGCTGGAAAAGATGCTACAGGAAGTGCAGTTTATGCTGATGTACTCGATATATATGATCATCGTCTAAATAATGTAGATGCATTTATTAAAGAAAAAGTAGATGTAGACAAAGTTGTATCACATGAATGTCAAGCTTTACTTAGATTTAAAAATCCACAACAAGACAAGATAATATCTGTATTAAAAGATAAATTAATAAGTTCTAAAATAATAGCTCAAGATGATGAATTAGCGGTTGTTGTAAATGCACCTTCTGAATGTGCTATAAACGACAGTATAAAATTTATAGAAGATAATAAGTATTGCGAAGATGCAAGTAAGATATTAAAATTATCATAATAAAGATATATATATAATAGAGATTGAAATATATAAAAATATAAAAATTTGAGCATATAAAATAATTGTGTTTAAGTTTTAATTATAATATTAATTAATAAATTAGCCTGTGAAGGATACTTTGCTAAAAGTAGATTTTAAATAAGTTGTTGAGATGGGAAGTGTATGATAATGCACTTCCTATTTCTTTTT
>CALEBD010000066.1 GCA_937944945.1 uncultured Clostridium sp.
AATTCTATATATTTTGATGTATTTATCTTATTTACTATTAAATTTCTATATTCCTTAGACAATAAGTACATTTTTGCACCACTACCTGCACAGTTTCCGATGGATTTAATCTTTCCATCTAATTCTAGAGGTATCATACCTATTTGTAGCGAACTTTTGACATTCATATAGTTTCCAAATCCACCGCCTAAGTATAGACATTCTATATCTTTAAAATCTAAATAACTAATATCTGTATACCAGCATTAATAGCAGCCTTTGCAAGTTGAACTTCTCTTATGTCCTTTTGAGTAAATGATATAATATCTCCATTTTGATCTTTAGCCAAAATATATTGCTTCATACCGTCAATTTCTACTAAATCTTTAGTCAAATATTCATATTCTTCAAATTCAAAGTCGTCGTCTTCTTCATCAAACATCCTACCAGTTTCGTCTATCAAAGAGTATTTAATCATCTCAGAAACGGCATCTAAAACCCCTGAACCGCACACACCGCAAGGTGGTTTATTTCCAATTGTCTTTATCTTATTTTTTTTAGATAAATCTATCTCACTTATAGCTCCCAAAATGCCTCCTACACCGTATTTAATATTTGCCCCTTCAAACGCAGGCCCAGCCGCAGTGGAACAAGTTATAACCTCATCTTTGTTACCTAGTGCCATCTCTCCATTAGTCCCCAAGTCTAGTAATAATGAGTATTTTTCTGATTCCAACATACCAGAAGACAATATACCTGCTGTTATATCGCTGCCGACATAACTAGATACGCCCGGCATTATACTTATATTTGATTTGAAGCTAAATCCTATATCTTTTGGACTGAAATTCATAGCTTCAGTAAATCCTGAAATATAAGGTGCTTTTGCTATATATTCTGGATCTATTCCTAAAAGAAGGTGAATCATAGTAGTATTTCCAACTATTACTGTATCGTATATATTATCTATATTTATATTGTTTCTCTTGCCTATATTTTTAACTATGTCGTTGATTTGACTCACTATAGAAGCTCTAAGTTTTTTAAGTCCATCAGGATTTTCTATCGTATAATTGATTCTAGATATAACATCTGCACCGTAATTTCTTTGATTATTAACCTCAGAAATTACATCTATTTGGCATCCGTCATAAAGACTCATCAAATATACAGCGATTGTAGTAGTCCCTATATCGATTGCTAGACCATAGTTGTCTTTTGTTGTATCTGATGGCTCGATATCTATAATTTTGTTGTCAAATAAAGTTATAGTAAACTTATAATCGTCTTTTCTAATTGCTTTAGGTATTTTTCTAAGTATATTTAAATCTATATCTATATTTTCTAAATTAAAGGATTCTTTTAAGAAGTCTTTTATTCTCATTAAATCGTCTCTCTGGTCGTCTAAAGTAGGTTTTTCTAACACTATGTAGTGTTTTTTAATAGAAGGGTTTATTTTAAATTCTTTTTCTACACCGCTTATCAAAACAGTCATATCTTTGATTTTGTTTGAAAGCTCTACTGTCAAATCATTCATAACTTTAGTATCACAAGCAAGCCTTACACCAGAATTTAATTCAGCTTCACTCAAATGCTTTTTACTTGATACTCCTATTTCTGTATTTTCTCTCAATCTGCATCTACATTTACCACAGCTACCGTTTCCATTACATGGTGTATCAAAATCTATATTATTTTTTCTTATAACATCTAAAAGATTGTCGCCTATATTGGCCTTACATACCTTTTCACCATCTTCAAGTATTATCTTTACATTAATTTTATTTTCCTTCATTTTTATTCCCTCCAGACTTTATTCATTTCTAAAAATTTTACAATTTTATATACTAATAAGTGATAGATTATATCTCATTTTCTACCTATAATTTAATTATATATAAGAAAATATCAACTAGTAACAAATACTATAAATATTTCGTTACTTATAGGTTTATAGGAGGTTATAATATGGATTTTAGTAAGCTCTCACAAAATGTACAAAAGGGTAACGCCCGAATGACTAATAAACTCGTTCAAGAAGCTCTAGCAGATGGTATAGACGCCTCTGTTATATTAAACAAAGGTCTTATCCCAGCTTTAAATGAAGTAGGTATAAAATTTAAGAATAATGAAATCTACGTACCCGAGATGTTACTTGCCGGTAAAGCAATGACTGCAGGTATAAAAGTTTTAGAACCTCTCTTATCTTTAACTGGTGCACAATTTATAGGCACTGCCGTAATCGGTACTGTCAAAGGAGACATCCACGATATCGGCAAAAACTTAGTCAAAATTACACTTCGTGGCATTGGCATTGATGTTTATGATTTAGGAGTAGATGTATCAGCAAAAGATTTTATACAAAAGGCCGAAGAAGTAAACGCTGACTTAGTCTGTCTTTCCGCCTTGCTTACAACAACTATGCCCGAAATCAGCGAAGTTATAAAAGAATTTAGAAAAGCAGGCATAAAAGATAAATACATATTTATGATAGGCGGAGCCCCAGTAACAAGCAACTTTGCCAAAAGAATAAATGCCGATTACTACACTGCAGATGCGGCGTCAGCTGCAAAACTAGCAGAAAAGGTACTACTCCAAAAACATAAGAGTTAAAACCATATAAAATTGTAAGATTTTTAGTATTCAATTTTTAATTTTTTAATCAACGGAATCTTTGATTCATTGGTGTTATGAGCATAACGAATTTTTTGTCTAAATTTGTTATTTAAAAGCAAAAGTGTTGCCCTTATTTAAACTAGAACAACACTTTTAACAAATTTTCAATAATATTTACATATTTATAAAGTATTTAATTGTTTAGGATTTCCAATTATACCAGCTCTAAATGCTTGAAGGTATTCTGCACAATATTCATCTCTACCTGCAAGCATTTCTGCTGTAACAATGCTTCCCATCATATCTCTATCAAGTGGATTTATAATAAGTCCGTCAAGACCTCTAGCAATAGCCATTACTGCGAAGTTTCTGTTTATATATTTTCTTTCTGGAAGCCCAAATGATATATTACTTAGTCCACACATTGTATGAATTCCTTTAAATTCAGTCGTAATAGCTGCTACAGAGTCTAAAAATTCAAATCCATAAGTATCGTCAGTACCTATAGGTTGAACTAATGGGTCTACATATATATTGTCGATTGGTACGTTGTTTTTAACTAAACCATTTACTAATTTATCAGCTATTTTTAATCTTTGTTCACAAGTTTCAGGCATTCCTTCTGAGCTCATACATAAAGCGACTATTTTTAAATCAGTTCCTGCTACAACTGGAAGTACAGCGTCGTATCTATCTTCTTCTAAAGATATGGAGTTTATCATTGCAGTCCCTTTATGTATTTGTAAAGCAGCTTCTAAGGCCTTTGGATCTGGAGAATCTATACAACATGGTATATCAACTACTTGTTGAATATTTTCAATCATCCATTTTAAGTGTTTAGTCTCAGTTCCTACAAATGTACCGGCGTTTACGTCTATATATGTAGCTCCAGCTTCTTCTTGGTCAACAGCTACTTGTTTTATATATTCGATATCGCCTTTATCAATCGCTTCTTTTATTGCTCTTCTACTTGAGTTTATCAATTCACCAACTATAATCATAAGATATTCCCCCTAATTATTTTTTCATAACCAAATTTAATACAAATTCTCTATTAACCAGAGTTTTATTTACATAATTTTTTTATTGTAGCTATAATATTGTGATTTTATTTAATTTTATATATAATGTCATTTAATTTTTTCTATTACTTTACTTTTGAATTTTTATTTTTTTATATTTGTTTACTTTTTATATACTTTTCATAACCCTTTTAAACTAAATTATTTTATCTACTTTACCGTAAAATTAACTCCACCTCCTATAGATATAAACTTAAAAATTTCTCTGGGTCGTAAAAGTTGACAAGAGGCGTATTACACGACCCATTAAATAGATCAAATAAAACTATACAATTGTGGGATTCACATTATTTTGATTATATTGAATATAGGGATTTTCTCCCTTTCAATATATTTTAGATTTGTATAATGTTTATACTATTATTATAGAAAAATAGGCATTTTAATTATTGTAATAATTATGTTATTTTTAGAAAATTTCTTAAATTCGCTCTAAAAATAAAACTTCTCTTTCTAAAATGGCTTAATTTCAACGTATTTATTGATTACAAATCCTTA
>CALEBD010000067.1 GCA_937944945.1 uncultured Clostridium sp.
ACATTGACAACATAAGAGAGCAATTGCTTGCAAGTAAATTGCCTTTCTTACAGGCATTCTACACACTTGGATTGAAGCAATCAGAAAGAATGTTAAGCAAGTATTTCCCTCAATTCACTGAGTCATTTGATGAGGTAGTTGATGTTCTTAGAAACATGACAAAGACAGGTAGATTAAATGTGAAGACTATGAATAGTATTTACAATGATTTGCTTGCTTATATAATGTCTAAGACAGATTTCTTTGGTGCAGAACCTGATTGGAGTTCAGTAGATGAGAATGGTAATCCTACAAAGATGATTACATCTGCTGACAAGAGAAGGGACTTCATCAATAATTTCCCAACTTACTTCAAGAAAGTGGTTGCAGAGAATGAGGATATAGCTGACCTTGAGTTTATTAAGAGACTTAGAGTGATAAGGGCAAATGATACAAATCCTGTGGACACTGTGGTGTTTAAGAATGTTGGTCAATTGAGTCCCACTCTAAGAGAAAGATATATGAGAGATTGGGCTTCTCTATTATATATGAGTAACCCAGAAGCTCAGAAATTTGCTCTTAATTTATTCAGATATAGCTTCTACAGAAATGGCTTTGCATTTGGTCCTAATACCTTTATTCATTTAGCTCCTGTAGCTGTAAGAAGTGCAGTTCCAGAGTATATTGAAACACTAAGAAGTCTCCTTACATCCGAGGATGACTATAGTGACTTTGTTGAACAGTATGTCTACAATCACCTTGATAATAGAAAGCTTGTTCCTGAAATTCCTGATGATGCTTCAACTTTATTTAGAGGTGAAGATAATGGGATTAAGGATGAAGTTACATTTGTAATAGATGAAAATGCTAATTTTGGGGATAAAAAAATCATCAAGAAGAGAATAGATACTCCTGATGGTCCTGTATATGACTTCTTTGATTTCATTGCAAGAAGAAACAAAGGTAACTATATTTATTACAGATTAACTGCAGATAGAGTTGAAGAGTCTAATGTAGCCGTCTATAGAAGGATTGAGCCACTTGGATTCAAGAATAGCTTTATTGAATATGAGTATGGTAAGGAAGCAAGTGAAATGACTTCTGTAATTGATAAGAACAAGAAAGGTTATAATCCTAATGCTGTTATTGATGAAGCAGTTACTTCTTATGAAACTCCTCAAATGACAGAAGAGGATTTGGCTTATTCTGAAATGTACAGAGAGGCCTTTAGTGAGGATGCATTAAGACAGGCTTATGAAGATATATATGGCTCTTCCCTTGAAATTCCCTCAGGTTCAGAAAATGATGTAACGTCTATTCAGCCTAATGTAGATTATAGAGATGAAAATGGTGACAGTATTTGTGGTGCAACAAATTTATTAAGTTAATAAGATATGTCAAGAAATTGTGCAATTATTCCTCAAGTGAGAAATGATAAAGGCCAGATAGTAGACAGCAAGCTCTTCAAGGGCTTGCTTGCCTACACTGGGAATAATAGATCAGAAGCTACCAGACTTTATTTAATTACTAAGAGTAGTGAATTTATTAAGAATTGGAATTCTAAGCTAACATTAGATGAAAACAATGAACCCACAATCAATAGTTTGCTGAAAAAGACTAATTTTAGTGATGTTATTCCTGAGTCTAAAGTACTTGAAAAGCTGAATAGAGATATTGGATACTATAAGAGAGGAATGAATAGACCTGCTCTTTGGATAAATAATGATGAGAACTATCAGACACTATTACAGAAAGCAATCTCATTCAATCAAACCTCAGATTTCAGAGATGATTATGTAGCTAGAATCATTAAGATTCAAGATACTGAATCACCAAGAATACTCATAGGAGTAAAAGTTGAAAAGAGAAATAGGCTCAATTCAATTGAAGCTGATAAAATGATATACAATTCCAATCTCAATAATAGATTAAGAGATATTCTAGCAGCTAACGGTGTTACAACAGGAGTTCTTACAAATCTTGAGAAAAGAATGGGTATTAATGGGGTTACTGATTTTGATACAGCAAAAACAGCAGCTAATGGATTAGTAGAGATGATTAGGTTGGCTAATGGTATTGAAGGAGAGAAAGCTCTTCCTGAAGAGTTTGCTCACTTTGCTATTGAAGCTATGGGAGAGTCTCCTATTATTAATAGATTAATCAATAACCTAAATTCAAATGGTCTCGTAGATGAAATACTTGGTGATGAATATGATACATATAATACACTCTATAATGGAGATACTGCTAAATTAGCCAAGGAAGCAGCAGGTAAATTACTTGCAAAACATTTGTTAAAATCAGAACCCATAGAACAGAAACCCTATAAGAACTTATTGGAGAGAGTTATCTCAGCTATTAAATCCTTCTTCAAGACCATAAATGTCAACCAGATACAAAAAGCTATATATGAAGCAGATAAAGATTTTGGTAGATTAGCAAGGGATATCCTTAATGGTAGAATGGATGAGGAGATAAGTATAGATAATATCAAGTCATCTGATCTATTCTATCAAACCAATGAAAGAATTCAAAGAGACAGAAAAGTACTACAGAATATTATTAATAATGAGCTTAAAAGACTTAAGATTTACGAAAAGAGAAATCCTAATAGTCAGTTTAGTACCAATCAAAGGCTCCTTATTGATAGACTAGAAATGGAGCTAGATGATAATAATGAAATTGAAGGAATTTATTCTTTTCTTAATAATGCTCTTGAAGAACTACAGAAAGTAAGCAGTAGACTTGGGATGTTAAGAGATACCTCAGCAACTAATGTAAATGAGAGAGCTTCAGTATTAAGAGATATAAGAAATTACATGTATTCTTATAAGAACATTATAGAAGATATAAGAAAAGCATTAGTAGATGAAGAGAGATATGCTGATAATAGATATGGTCAGAGAGTTAGAGTAGTACTAGATAATGCTTCTATCCTAGTTGGAGACTTATTTGTTAAGTATAATGATGTATCTATGCCTTTATTTATAGATTTCATTAAGCCCTTTATTGGAGAGAGTATTATGATACCTTTTGGTAAATTTAAGGGGAAAGTTATTAAAGCTGAAGATCTAGTAAAGATGGCTGATGAAGATATTTCTTTCTTCGATAGATGGCTTGATAGTATGGCAGATTCCTCTGATTATGCTCTAAAAATAATGGACCAAGCTGTCAAGAAGAGTAAAGAACAAGCAAGGTTCAGGACTATTGATGTAATGAAACAGTTACAGGCTGCTACTATTAAACTTGAGAAGGCAGGTATCAAGAACACTGATTGGATGTTCGAGAGGGATA
>CALEBD010000068.1 GCA_937944945.1 uncultured Clostridium sp.
CGAATTCTACGTAGATGACAAAAGTAAAGACGGTATATACTTACTAAATGATTTCGATGGAATGGAAATCGGAAAAGACATAAAAGAAGCATTAGGTTTATACGATGCAGTTATAGATTTCGAATTAACTGCTAATAGACCTGACTGTAGATCTATAATAGGTATAGCTAGAGAAGCAGCTGTAACTATAGGCAAAAAAACAAAATACCCACAAATAGAAGTAAAAGAATGTGACGAAGAAATAGACTTCGATGTTAAAGTAGAAAATCCAGAATTATGTATGAGATATGGAGCTAGAATAATCAAAGACGTTAAAATAGGGCCATCTCCATACTGGATGCAAAGAAGATTAATAGAAGCTGGTGTAAGACCAATAAACAACATAGTTGATATAACTAACTTTGTAATGCTTGAATATGGTCAACCACTACATGCTTTCGATTTAAACCAAGTTAAAA
This sequence comes from uncultured Clostridium sp., assembly GCA_937944945.1. GTDB lineage: Bacteria > Bacillota > Clostridia > Peptostreptococcales > Peptostreptococcaceae > Intestinibacter. The sequence continues at coordinate 459 of CALEBD010000068.1, forward strand.
CTGGTAAAATAGTAGTAAAAACTGCAGAAAACGGAGAAAAATTCACTACACTAGACAACGTAGAAAGAACTCTAGATGACCAAATGTTAGTTATAACTGATGGAGAAAAATCTATAGCTTTAGCTGGTGTAATGGGTGGTTTAAACTCAGAAATAACTGAAGAAACTACAGCAGTTTTATTTGAAGGTGCAGCATTCAACGCAGAAAATATAAGAAGAACTTCTAAAGTTTTAGGACTTAGAACAGAAGCTTCAGGAAGATATGAAAAAGGTGTTGCTGTTGAAACATCAAAAACAGGTGTTGAAAGAGCTTGTCAATTAGTTGAAATGTTAGGATGCGGACGTGTTCTTAAAGGAATAGCTGAAGATTATCCAACTAAACAAGAAAAAGTTGTATTAAACGTAAATCCATCTAGAATAATCAAAAACATAGGAGCTCCTATAACTTTAGATGAATTCGTTAAAATATTAGAAGACTTAGAATTTAAATGCAACTTAAAATCAGCAGAAGAAATAGAAATAGAAGTTCCAGATTTCAGATTAGATATGGAACAAGAAGCTGATGTTTATGAAGAAATAGCTAGAATCTATGGATTTGATAAAATACCTTCAGCACAATTAGAAGGAAATGTTACTGCTGGTATAAAAACTGATAAACAAAAATTCATGGACAAAATAAAAGATACAGCAACAAGTATAGGATTATATGAAATATTAACTTATTCTTTCGTAAGTCCTAAATCATTAGATAAAATAAAATTACCACTTGATAGTGCAAAAAGAAATTATATAAAATTATTAAACCCATTAGGTGAAGACACTTCAATAATGAGAACAACTATGATGCCATCTACTTTAAATGTATTATATACTAATGCATCAAGAAAAGTAGAACAAGCTTTAGTATTCGAATGTGGACATACTTTTACTCCACAAGAAGGTCTTCCAATAGAAAACAACCACTTATGTATAGGTATGTATGGTAAAGATGTAGATTTCTTCGTATTAAAAGGTTCTATACAAAAAATATTCTCTGAAATAGGATTCGATGGATATGAAATAGTACCAGAAACTAATAATTCTACATTCCACCCAGGTAGATGTGCTACAATAATGTATAAAGGACAATATGTTGGAACATTTGGTGAAGCACATCCAGAAGTTATAGAAAACTATAACTTAACACAAAGAGTTTATCTTGGTGAAATAGACTTAGATTTAGTATATGATAATTCAAACAGAACTATAATCTACAATCCATTACCAAAATACCCTTCAACTTCTAGAGATATAGCTCTATTAGTTAAAAAAGACGTATATGTAGGCCAAATAGAAGCAATAATAGAAGCTAATGGTCAAGGTTTAGTTGAAAGCTATAAATTATTCGATGTTTATACAGGATCTCAAATAGCTGATGGATACAAATCAGTTGCTTATTCTATAACTTATAGAAGCAAAGATAAAACTCTTACTGATGAAGATGTAGCTAAGGTTCATGATAAAATTTTAAGTGAGTTAGAATCAAAACTAGACGCTAAATTAAGAACAAACTAACTCATCTTTTGGTAGGGGGAATTAGTTAATGAACAAAGTAATAGTGACAATACAAGGCGCTAATTATACAATGGTTGGCGAAAAAAGCGAAAAAGAAATGCTTACAATCGCTAATTATGTAAATAGTGAGATGGAAAAATTAAAAGAAAGTGCTCCAAATTTAGGCTCACTTAAAATATCAATTTTAACATCTTTAAACTTAGCAGATTTATTATTTGAATGTTCTAGTGAAAATGAAGATTTATTAAACGAAATTGATAAATTAAAAGAGCAACTAGGGCAACCAAATGAAGAAATAGAAGCTCAAGTAGCGGAATTAAAAAATATATTAAGTACTAAAGAAATGGAACTTTTAAATAGTAGACATGAAATAGAAAGATTAAATAATATAGTCTCTGAACAACAAAACCAAATTGATGGATTAAGCAATGTTTCAGAGGGAAGCAAATCTGAAATAGAAGATTATAAAGCACAGATAGAAAGCCTACAAAACTCATTAAATGAAATGACACAAAGGGCTGAAATAGCTGAAAATCTTTCTTCAGAATGGCAAAATAAATCTTTCAATCTGCAATTAGCGTTAACAGAATTAGAAAATCAAATTAAAGAAGGATCAAGCTCAGAAGAAGTAGCTGGAGAATCTCTTTAATATAAAAATAAAAAAGGTTGTTGAAGTAATATATCTTCAATAACCT
>CALEBD010000069.1 GCA_937944945.1 uncultured Clostridium sp.
CCTAACATTTCCTTATGAATTTTAATTTCTTCTCTCATAATATTAATGTCAATGTTAGGTCTGATAGTATTATTTAAACTTACTGTACTACTATTTGCTATTTCAGACTGTTCTAGGTTTATATAAGATATACCATATATCAAATGATTACATCCAATATTTCTTAATCTATTTATATTATCTTTGTCAGTTAATATAAAAATCATTAATTTTATATCATTATTTTTTCTATACTCTTTATAAGTGAAAGCATCTGCTTCCAAATACTTTTTATGTCTTTCTATAGAAGCAGGTACGTAAATACTATCTACCTCACTAAGACTACAAATTTTATGAAAGTTATCCAATTCTTCTAACTCGACTATATCTAAATCATGATAAACTTCATATTCATCAGGTTTATAACTTTGTAATAAGTAACATATTATACTCTTTGCTAAGTTAAGTAATAGTTCCTTATCACTATGTCTATAGTCAAATTTTCTCTCCAGTAAATCTATAAACTTTAACTTACTATCTTTCTTTTGTAAACCTAATGGTATTCTACAAGTTCTCTTTGTATTTTGTGTGAAATACAAAATATTATCTTCTGTAAGTAATTTCCTATAAGTAACTAAACCCATAGGCTTGTCCAACGATTCATTTAAGAAATCACCAGTTAAGCAAGCATCAATTAAGTGCTTGTATTGATTATAATTTAATTTATAATTTTTAGTCAAATTAATGACCTCCTTTAAGAATAATTTTAGTTAAACTTAATCAACTAAATACAAGGGATTAAATGAAACTAGGATTGTTTATTTAATCCCCTCTATTAATCGACTAGATTTAGTATATACTATTCTGTATTGTGAAACTTAAACCTTTACCTATAGACCTACCTTGAGGTATAACCACAGTCTTACCTGAATTATCTCTGAATATAGCGTGGTCACCATTGGACCTTATTTTTACAAACCCTTTAGATTCAGCTAGCTTATTCAATTTCAAGTAACTGTCAATATACTTAAACTCTACTTTTTCTACATCACCTACAAAGGTTTCTTCTTCAACTGATACTTCTTCAGCATCTTCAGCAGTCTTAATATCCACGGTAGCTAATAATTCATTTAACTCCTTAGATAAAATACTCATATGTTGTAACACTCCATACTCGTTTCCAAATAATAACTCCTCTAATTGCAAATAACTGGGAATTACAAAGCATCCTCTAAAACTTTCCATATCAAATCCAACTTCTAGTAACAAATTATAATGTGTAAAAACCATTGCTCTTATAAATGTGTATTCACCTATACCTCTAGCCATTTTAGCTTCTTCTATTAACTCTAAAATATTGTCTTTTGTAACATTTAAAGTTCCGATATAGGATAATGCTTTATTGAAACAAGTATCAAATTGTATGTCTAAAATTGTAAATAGAAAATTACCTACCATTCTAGTATATCTATTACCAAAGAACTTTTTAGCTGGAATAATTTCACAAGTGTCTGGTTTAACCACACTAACTTTATTATCCGTATACTCTTTAAAAATTTGCAAAGACTGATATAACCCAACATTACTTGTATTTAAACTTTTGGTAAAATCTAATACACTTAAATCAGAACTTATTCGAATATTGTTTAAATAATCTATCCTTTCATCAAGTATATCTAACAAGTCTTTGCTAAAAATATCATACAATTGATCTCTCACTGGTTTTAAGCTTCTATTCTTTTCATTTCTTTTTTTACTGATAGATTTCAGCTTCTTTTTGCTTAACTTACGTTTCTTACTTACTGCCATAGTTACTCACCTCAAATTATTTCTCATAACAAAATATCTAAGTCTAATTAACTAAACAGAAGTAATCTTGTAGATTACTTCTGATAATTAATTACCATATCTACTTTAATTTCAAGTTACTATACAGCTGAAATACTTTAGGGTAGTGTTGAGATTGACTATGAAATAAGCTTCATATATTAATTTACTTCCAGTATATAATTTTTATTAAAAGAGTTATAAGGTTCATCTTTTAGATTAAAACCATGCTTTTTACAAAAACATTCCATATCATTCGTCAATACAGACTCCATTAAGATTTTTGTAAGTCCTAGTTCTTTACAAATTAACTTACATTCACTTAAGAGTTTTGTGCAAGTACCTTTTCTCCTATGTTTGAAAACAATATAAGCAATCTGCAATTCATCTCTAAATACTCTTATAAATACTCTTCCTTCATCACCGTCTATTTCTAAAGTGGTGTTCGTAAAATGCAATGTTAAGTTATCATCAGCTTGTGTAGCGTAAACAATATTGTATAATCTTCTAGCCATTTCCTCTGTGATTTCTTTTCGAGTTACTATAGCTTTATCTTTATTAGAATGTATATCACTAAACACATCCAATTTATACAGATTTCCCAAATCATCACCCTCTAATAAATTATTTATTGAATATTAACTTACTTATTATTTTGATTTTATTTATTAGTTATTTTAATTATTTTTACTGTAGTATAATCAGCCATTATACTAAATTTGATTGCATCATCACTAAGTTTATCAAGAATACTAAAGTTATTACCATAATAAATATAAAATGTAAAATAAAGTTCTTTTAACCATCTGGTTAATGCTTTATCTGTAAAACTTTCTACTGAAGAATGTACATATGCTCTATGACCTTTATAACATATTGAACCTACACTATCTACTATTGTATATTCTACATTACATGTAAAACCAACTGCTAGAAGTGAATCTATTTTTATTGATTTAGAAAATTTATTAAAAATTGCTTCTTTAAATTTTCTAAAATGGTAACTTTTAACATCTATAAAGTATAACTCACTAAAGAATAAATCACAAATTTTTTCATCACAATACTTCAAGTCTAAGATACTAATATCATCTTTAGATTTTACTCTAAGTAAGTCAATCTTCTCTTTACTCTCTTTCTCATGATTATGTTCATAAGAGCTATCAAATTCTATTACTAATTCATCCATACTTGTTATTTTATCTATAATATAATCTTTGTATTTCTGAGTCACATAACTATCTAAGTTGTAATTTTGTACTTCATTAACTATTAAGTCTAATAATTTTATCTTTACTAAATCTCCCATAAAATACCCTCCCGTTTACTAATTCTTATTATCAGTTTTACTATAATTCTCATTGAAATCCAGTTGGTCTATTACATTTCCAATATACCCAATATAAGATAGATAATTATCTTCACTATCTGTGATATTAACAGCTACTGAAGGAATAAAATTACTGTCGTCTTCATCAAACGACTCACAGTTAATTTTTATATTTGGTACACTATCTATAAGTTTAATCATTTCTTCCTTTTTACTATCTGACATTAGTATGGAAGAATGGTTTCTAATATCCTCAAATAAAATATTTAAAATTGATTTTTTCATAAATAACTCCTTATAAATCTTCTTGTTTTATTAAAATACCATTGTGGTTAAACCATGATGGCTCAGGTCTGAATTTCCAAGATGCAAAACTTTCTTTTTCACCTATGTAATAATTTCTATATGCTATTATAGTACTTTTACCTTTATATTTCTCTGGCATACATTGAGGTGGAGGTGTAAAGCCTATGTCTTGAATATTTGGAAATTTCAGATTATAAATTACTTTATAAGCTTTATGTATACGTGAAGAACCATATCTATATTGATATTCTTTATGTAATATTTCTGACATCTTTCTTAGAACTAACCAATTTGTTAAACTAGTTCTGCACCAAATAGCACAAGGATGATTTTGATGTGAAAGTTTGTATCCACAGTCTACACCACTTAAACGACAAGCAGATGATAACAGTTGTGCATACTCTGTTATCATCTTTACAACATGCTTATCAATGTAATACTCTATATTTTTATAAGGGTTAGAATCTAACCAAAATATATTCATAATATACCTCCTTAGAATTTAACCCATCCCCACAATGAAATTATCTACTAAAGGCTCTTGCTCTGCAAATAGACCTTATCATATTTCTAATTGCATTCACTGCACCTTTTTTATTTCGATTTTTGGATAGTAGTATAGATTCATTTCCACCTAAGAATTCATATATAATTATTAAATCTTTATAACTAAATTTACTTATGATAATTTCATCTGAATTCTCCCTAAATATATTGATTATTCTATCAGTTGTCTTTTCAGCATTCATATTATACTCTCATTATATATTTCTCTCATTGTCTAAATTTGAATTATACAAACGTGTCCCAAACATAAAACTCTTTTTATTTTGGAAAGGTTCTGCCATTTCATTTAACTCTTGGTGCATTGCATTTAACTTAGAAGAAAGCATATCAGCATTATGAACCACATAAGCTTCAGGTGTTGCAGGTTTTACAGGACTACCATATTCTAATTCACCATGATGTGATAATACTATATGCATTAGTTCTCTATACCACACTAAATCTTCACCAGTAAGGTTAAATTTATTTCTATACTCCTCTAGTATCATAGAACCTAAAACAATGTGGTCATACAATTGTCCTTCTGTTGTCATTACAGGAACTCCATTATCAAGTCCATAACCTCTAAGCTTTCCTATATCATGTAGTATTGCCCCTGCTATTATTAATGACATATTATATTTAATTCCTTTCTTACCGTATATACTTCCTGTATATATTGCAGAACTTAGAACTTCTACAGTATGCTCTAACCAACCCGATACATAAGCATGATGTACACTTACAGCGGCAGGTGCTAATAGAGCGATTGATTTATGGTCTTCTAAAATCTGTAATGTAAACTCTCGTATCTTTGGATTATCTATCCCTTCCATTAACTTTATCATAGATTCGTAATACTTTGTCGTATTTATGTTTGCATATTTTACGAAGTCTAAAGCTGTCTTTTCTGATGGATACCAATTATCTATTATAAAATTTACATCACCTGCATGCATACCTATTTTACCTGATATAAATATAGGCTCTCTTAATTTTGGTAATTCTCCATTATAATTCCATCTTTTTGCACTATAAGTAAAACCATCATATTTAATTTTTAAAGTTGCGTAACTTCTTTCTGGCTTTCTAACTATACTAGCTTCTTCTACTAATACATCACCTTCAAAAGGTCCCACATCATTACTACTTAATCTCACCACTAATCTCCTCCTTATATTTGATAATTTAGGAATCTTGCTGCTCAATAATGGAATATAGTTCTCTTAAAACAAATTCATCTAGATTTGGGTCTAATAAAGCTTTATAGTTTAAGTTCTGCTCAATAGCTAATCTTATAAGTCCCATTTTATATTCATTATAATAAGGTTTAGCATATATTGAAATATCAATACCTGACTTAACTCCTTCAGTTATTTCATACAACTGAGCAGGCTCCCAATTATGCATTTTTGCTATAAGTACTTCTTCAGCAGAACCAATCTCCTTTATTAGGTTAATATAATCTTTTATTCTTTGTTTTCCATCCAAACTTTTCTCATTTTTTACACCTAAGATTATCACAAATTTTTACCCCCGTTATTTTGATGTATTTACATAATAACTACCTTTTATCACTATGCCATCTTAAGTTATTATGTACTAGCTTACACGGGATGAACGTTGTTTAATTAAATTCCTTTCTGCTTTTGTATAGGTACGAACTATACCAACAGAAACTTTTAAATCTTCAGCTATTTCACTTGTAGAATAACCCGCTAAAATTAACTTTCTCATTAACGCAATTTGTCTTAATGTAACTTTTGTTGCCATATAACCATCTCCTCATTATTTTAATTCTCATGTTTATATAGTATTAAATAAAATTGCACCAATGTTTACTAAATTTAAAATAGGTAATTACATAATACATCGGTAGGGTATCTTTTGTTTATAACTTTATATCTTTTTTAAAAATAAACTGAGTATACTATTTATTTTATCTCAGATAAAAAACCTTTGTAGCTTTCTACAGCTTTATTAGACTTATAACTGAACAATAAACCTTTGATTACTGCTACTAAAATAAACACACCTTGTAAATCTAATAGGAGTAACCCACTACAATAATTTGAAACTATTATTACAATAGCTGTAACTATTCCTGCTTGAATACTATTTTTAACTAGATACTTATCTAGAAATTTCTTAGTCTGTTCACCTTGATTTATACCATCTAAATAAATGGAACTGATAGTTAGCTCTTTCGCTATAGCTTCAGTGTTATATAGTGTTGATAATGATATCTTATAACATAAGATACTAGTATTCAATATTATCAACATATTTATCCAAGGTACAGCATAAGAAATATAGAATAGCTTAGGTATTATTAACAACATGTTCACAAATATTATTGCTGTGGTTATTGAACCAACAAAATTTATTGCAAACTCAGTACTATTATTTTTATTTCTATCTTTAGCTACAATATGTGCAGGTATTTTATTTTCAATGTTTAACAAACAATTAGCTATTAAGAATACTAATATTAAGATTAAGAATCTTAATACTATTAGAATGTTGTTACTTACACTTAGATTATAAATTAACATTTTAAAATCATTTATAATATTTAGTAATAGATATTGTAATATATTACAAGCTATAATAGCACTTGCTCCATTTACTAAATTTATCTCTGATATCTTATTACATAAA
>CALEBD010000070.1 GCA_937944945.1 uncultured Clostridium sp.
TAAAAATTTATTTAAAGGTTATCAAATAGATACTTTTTTAGATGAAAAAAAACTTTATGAGAAAAAATATGATGTTTATTTTTTAGATATAGATTTAATCGCTTCAATATTAACATATATATTGATTTGTAAAAATATATACAGAAGTAAGGATAAAGGTGTATTAATATTATCTAGTTTAAATATATATCCTAATGTACTATTTTTAATAGATAAAGATGAGTATATAATTGGAAAGAAAAATGAATTAGTTGACGGATGGATACCAAATCAAAGAATGGTAAGTCGAATACATGCAAAAATAGTTAGAGTGAACAATCGTTTTTTTATAATAGATGAAGAAAGCCTTAATGGAACGTATTTAAATGGAAAAAAACTAACTAAAAAATATATAAAACGCTTAAAAATAGGAGATAGAATTAGATTTGCAAACGTAGAATTTGAAGTAAAATAGGATTTGAAAATCATGACTATTTTGTAAAGGGGGAGCATTATGGAAGAAGTTATAACTGTTGTATTATACTTTCATAGATTAAAAAAGCAAGTAGATTTACAAGTACCAATAAATATATCTGCTACTGAATTTGTAATAGGGGTGAATGAAGCATACAATTTAGGTATAGATATAAATGATTTATCAAAATGTTATCTAAGAAGTGAAAATCCAATAGCCTTATTAAAGGGAGAGAGAACATTAAAAGATTTTAATTTAATAAACGGAAGTATTATAAATATTTTATAGAATATAGAAAGTGATATTGCCTTTATATTTTGTAACTAATATAATTTTCATGAATATGCTTGAAATAAATTTAAACATTTTAAAGTGTTTAGTAAGGAGTTATTTATAAGGAGTTCGATTAGTATGCATAATTTTAAACTTATAATATACGGAAGAAATATATATAGAGAAGAAGTATTAAATAATCAGTTTGAAGTTATAAAGCTTGGAACAACAGTAGATTGTGACATTAGATTTAATGAGAATATATTTTTAAAATCATTTAAAATAAAATTCTTGAGAAACAATGATTTATGGACAATAGTTTGTGATGAAAATACAGAAATTCATTCACATAAAAAAATACTAAAATCAAAAGAATTATATAATGGAGATAGTATTTCAATTAAATACACTCAAACAGATATAAATATTTTTAATATAGACTATTTAGTAGATTTTGATGTTATTCAAAATTATGACAGAATTATAAATATAAGTAATTTATCACAAATAAAAATAGGAGGAACACTTAATTGTGATATTTATATTGAAGATAATATTGCTAAAAATGAATTTATAACTCTTCAAAAGAGTGAAAATAAATATATATTAATTGATAATCAAACTACATATGGAGTTTATTTAAATGGGAGAAAGATAAATTCAAAGTCATTTTTAAATGATTATGATTTTTTTATGGTTGTTGGATATAGTTTTTATTTAAAAGAAGGAAATTTATATACAACTTCAAATGATGCAATAAATCCTTTAACATTAGAGTCATTTTATATTCAAAACAGTAAAAATGTATTGAAGTATCCTAAATATAATATAACAACAAGAAAAAAATACACAATTCCAGAAGAAGAAATAGAAATCTTACCGCCAAAACAGAAACCTAGACAGCCTAGAAAAAATATATTTTTATTGTTATTTCCATCTATAGGAATGATTATATTAATTATACTATTAAGAGGATTTATATCAGGGGGAGGAACCTTTGTAATTTATGGGGTTTGCTCAATGATACTTACTTTGATAGTATCTATTTTTAGTTATTATTATAGTCAAAAAGATTATGAAAAAGAAGTTGAAGAAAGAGAAAATAGTTATTTAAGATATATTGAAGAAAAGAAAAAGGAAATTATAGAAATAAGAAAAAGAGAACAAATAGTAATGAGGAAAATGTATAGATCTATGGATGCTAATTTAAAATCAGTAGAAGATTTTGATAGTTTATTTGATAGAGATAAAAATGACGAAGATTTTTTATATGTTAGAGTAGGAACAGGGCAATTACCTGCGATTTGTAAAATTAATTATAAATATCCAGATTTTAAAGATTTACAAGACCCTTTATTAGATATACCAGAGAGTATTGAAAAAGGGTATAAAAATCTTATAAATATACCTATAGTTTCAAGATTTTCAGAAGATAATGCAGTAGGAATATTAGGTGAGGATGAACAATTATTTGATATTTTAATAAATATAACTATCGATTTAGCAACAAGACAGTATTATAAAGATGTTAAGTTTATATATATTTTTCATAAAAATGATAGAAAAAGAATGACATGGTTTAGATGGTTTAAACATGTTGAAAATGACGATTTAGGTATAAGAAATATGGTTTATGATGAGGAAAGTACTTCTATAATATTTGACTATATGTATTCAATATTATCAAAAAGGGAGCAACAAAAGGAAGGTAATTTGTTTTCTCCATATTTTGTAGTATTTGTATTTGATAATATGGAATTAAAAACTCATCCAGTATCAAAATATATACAAAATGCTAAAGATTATGGATTTATTTTTGTATTTTTTGAACATTATTATGAATTGCTGCCAAAAGGATGTACAGAAATAGTCAAATTATCACCAAAGAAAAATGAGGGTTATATATTTAAAACTACAAGTAGTGAAAATAAGATACAGTTTGCTTATGAACCAATAAGCTCTATAAAGGCTTTTGAAATTGCTATAAAAATGGCTGCAATATCTGTAGAAGAAGTAAGTCTTGATAATGAACTTACAAAAAATATTACACTATATGAATTGTTAAATATAATGGATGCTAAGGATTTGGATTTAAAAGAGAGATGGCAAAGTTCTAGAATTGATGAAAGTATAGCTGTACCTTTAGGAATAAAAATGAAAAATAAAAAAATATATCTAGATTTGCATGAAAAATATGATGGACCACATGGATTAGTAGCTGGAACTACAGGTTCTGGTAAAAGTGAAGTATTGCAAAGCTATATTTTATCAGCGAGCACATTATATCATCCTTATGAGTTAGGATTTTTAATAATAGACTTTAAAGGTGGAGGAATGGTAAATCAATTAAAAAACTTACCTCATCTAATTGGATCAATTACTAATATAGAAGGAAGAGAAATACAAAGGTCATTAAAATCTATAAAAGCAGAGTTAAAAAAGAGACAGGAATTATTCGCACTTCAAAATGTAAACCACATCGATGAATATATAGAAATATACAGACAAAATAAAGATATAACTCCGCTACCACATTTAATTATCATAGTAGATGAATTTGCAGAATTAAAAATGGAATATCCAGAGTTTATGAAAGAATTAATATCAGCAGCCAGAATAGGTCGTAGTTTAGGGGTACACCTAATACTGGCTACACAAAAACCTTCAGGTGTAGTTGATGCACAAATATGGAGTAACTCTAAGTTTAAACTTTGTCTAAAAGTACAGACAAAAGAAGACAGCAATGAAGTATTAAAAACCCCTCTTGCAGCTGAGATAACTGAGCCGGGGAGAGCATATTTACAAGTCGGAAATAACGAAAAGTTCGATTTATTTCAATCAGCATATAGTGGAGCGAAAACACCAAATGGAGATTTAAATGACAAAAATATATTTGAGCTTTATCAAATAAATTTATGGGGAAAAAAGAAATTAGTTTATACAAATAGACAAAAGGATGAAGAAAATAGAAAAACACAGCTAGAAGCTATAGTAGATAGAATAAAAGATTATTGTGATTTAAATAATATACCTAAATTACAAGGAATATGCCTACCGCCTCTTAATGACATAATTTATTTAAAAGACCTAAGAAATACATTTAGAGATATACAAAAGGGGATATCTGTTTTAATAGGAATATTTGATGATCCAGATAATCAAATACAAGAGGAACTGAGTATAAACTTAT
>CALEBD010000071.1 GCA_937944945.1 uncultured Clostridium sp.
CTGTTATTTCTGCTAATGATTCTGATAAATTATACATAAGCTCTAAAGCACCTTGTGCAGTCTTTGCTGGTTGATATGGATGAAGTGATGTAAATCCTTTTAATGATGCCATATCTTCATCTATCTTTGGATTATATTTCATAGTACAAGAACCAAGTGGATAAAATCCTGTATCAACACCAAAGTTTTTATTTGATAATAAAGTGTAATGTCTAACTACATCTAATTCACTAAGTTCTGGCAATTCTAAGTCAGTCTTTTTGATCATATTATAATCAAGCATATCAGTTAACTTTTGCTCTTCTACATCTAACTTTGGAAGAGAATAAGATTTTCTTCCTTCTTTTGAAACTTCTATCAATAAACTATTGTATTCATTCATTTTACATGCCCTCCATTAGATTTACTAAATTATCAATTTCTTTTGCTGTTCTCTTTTCTGTTACACACATTAAGACACAGCCTTTTAATTCTTCATAATCTTTTCCTAAATCGTATCCACCTAAGATTTTGTTTTCTAATAATTTTTCATTTAATTCATCTACTGGCATTGGGCTTTTTACTACAAATTCATTAAAGAATTTTCCCTTAAATACTGGTTCAAAATTTTTACTTTCATCAAATTTTTTATATGCATAATGAGATTTTTGCATATTTTGCATAGCTACTTCTTGATATCCTTTTTTACCCATAGTAGCTAAGTAAATTGATGCTATAAGTGCATTTAAGCCTTGATTTGAGCATATATTTGAAGTTGCTTTTTCACGTCTAACATGTTGTTCTCTTGTTTGTAATGTAAGTGCATAGCATCTCTTTCCATCTGCATCTACAGTTTGTCCAACTACCCTACCTGGCATCTTTCTTATAAGACCTGATTTTATTGCTAAAAATCCTACATATGGTCCCCCAAAGTTTAGTGAATTTCCTAGAGGTTGAGCATCACCAACTGCTATATCTGCACCAACTTCTCCTGGAGATTTTAATATACTTAAAGTTATTGGATTTACACTCATAACGTACATAGCTTTGTTGTCACGGGCTATTGAACCTATTTCATCTACATCTTCTATTACACCAAAGAAGTTTGGATTTTGTACTAATATACAAGCAGTTTCTTCTCCAACTACTTCTTTTAATTTATTTAAATCAGTTGTACCATATTCTCTATCATAGTCAACTTCCACTACTTCTACATCTTTAAATTGTAGATAAGTTTTAAGTATTTGTCTTGTTTCTGGGTGAACAGTTTTTGGCACAACTATTTTATTTCTTCTAGTTTTTCCTACAGCCATTATACAAGCTTCTACAGCTGCTGTAGCTCCATCATACATAGATGCATTTGCAATATCCATCTTTGTTATTTCTGCAATCATAGATTGGAACTCAAATATACTTTGTAATGTACCTTGACTTATTTCAGCTTGATAAGGAGTGTATGCTGTATAAAATTCACTTCTTGAAGTTATGCTTTTTATAAGTGATGGTATATAGTGATCATATGCTCCAGCACCTAAAAAGCAAGTTAAATCATCTATATTTTTATCTGCCATCTTAGTTATTATTTCGCTCACTTCTAATTCTGATTTAGATTCGTCTAAATTTAAATCTCTATTTAATTTTAAATCATCTGGTATATCTGAGAATAAATCATCTATTGAACTCACATTACAAGCTTTTAACATCTTTTGTTCGTCTTCATGTGTTGCTGGTATATAAGGATATTGTTTGTATTCTTTTACTTTTACTTCTTCTTTTTTATATTGTTTTTTATAGAAAGGTCTTTTTACTATAACTGCTGGAACTAATTTTTTTCTTACTCTTATTCCAATTTCTTGACCGACTCTTGCTTTGTCTGAATCTATTATAGCCATACCTATGAATTTATCTAAAGTTGGAGATTTTAGTCCAGTAGTTACAAAACCTACTACTTCACCATCTATCTCTACATCATATCCCCCTCTTACCATTCCTTTTCCTGTCAACTCAAACGCTACTAGTTTTCTAGCATTTCCACTTTCTTTTAATGCTTTAAGACTATCTTTTCCAATAAAATCATCTTTATCTAATTTAACAAATATT
>CALEBD010000072.1 GCA_937944945.1 uncultured Clostridium sp.
TTTCTTTTATTTTATCAATGTCTTTTGTAACTGAATCTATTAAGTTTTGATACTTTTCTGAATAAGTATCTAAGTTTTTAGCTCCCTTTACAGTTAAGTAAATATCTGTGTATACATCCAAGTTAAAATCACTATCTAAAATCATCATTGCCCCTTGTATTCTACCTCCACCTATAGAGGCATTTCCTTTTTCATGAGACAAATAATATGGAGTATTTACATATCCCACGACTGTATATTCTTTCTTTTTGAGGCTATTTCCAATATCGTCATCTACTCCAGATTCTATTTTTATCTTACTTCCTATAGGATATCCTAAAAATTGATATTTAGATTTTTCAATTACACATTCGCCACTATTTCGTGGCAATCTACCTTTGACTACTTTGAGTCTATTTATATAATTTTTATTGTTTTGTTTGTAATCATCTAAATTTATACTTTGTATTTGAACTACACTGTCTTTATCTTTATAAGTTGATATTGCTTCTATAGCGTATGTTCCTTTTATGCCATCTACTTTTTCTATCTTTTTAATTTCATCTACATCGTTATCAGTAAGCCCTAAAGTAGATGTTATCCTTATATCCATTAAATTATAATCATCATAATATGAAGCTGATGTTTTTTTCATAACTAGAGGTGCATCCTTAATCCCAGAAAAGAAAGCTACCCCCAATGCAACTATTAGTAAAATAGAAATAAATCTTCCCTTTGAATTTTTTATATCTCTGATAAAATCTTTATTAAGTGCACTTTTCATATTACCACTCAATCCTTTCCACAGGAGTTGGATTTTCATTTATTACTACACTTTCTATTTTACCATTTTTAACTCTGATTACTTTATCTCCCATAGGTGTTAAAGCCAAATTATGTGTGATTATTATTACTGTCATCTCCATAGTTCTACACATATCTTGTAATAATTTTAAAATCGATTTTCCTGTATTATAATCTAATGCACCTGTAGGTTCATCACATAAAAGTATCTTTGGGTTTTTGGCAAGCGCTCTTGCTATTGCAACCCTTTGTTGCTCACCTCCAGATAATTGTGCTGGGAAGTTGTTTTTTCTATCTTGTAGTCCAACAGCTTCCATAATCTCATCTATATTTAGTGGATCTTTGCAGATTTGAGTTGCCAACTCTACATTTTCTTTTGCAGTTAAATTTTGCACTAAATTGTAAAATTGAAATACAAATCCGATATCATATCTTCTATATGTTATTAGCTCTTTATTAGAATAATCATTTATATACTTTCCATCGACTATGATTTCTCCGCTAGTTGGACTATCCATTCCACCTAATATATTTAGTATTGTACTTTTTCCAGCTCCACTTGCACCTGCCACAACCACAAATTCACCTTTATCTACAGAAAAATTCACTCCACTTAATGCTTCTATATTTACCTCCCCCATTTTATAGACCTTTTTCACATTTTTAAATTCAATATATTTACTCAATTTAATTCCCCCTAAAATTTCTTCTTATATTTCCATTATAATAGGAAATACGCTCGGTCTTCTCTTTGTTTTTTCAAATAATAATGTTTCTACAGCTTTTCTTACACTTCCTTTTAAAACTTGCCATCCTATTGTTTCATCTTCTAAGCACTCTTCTATTTTTTGTCTAGAGACTTCTTTTATTTCGTTTATAATCTCTTCACTTTCTCGTGCATATATAAATCCCCTTGTTATTACATCTGGTCCTGATGCTAGATATAAATTTTCGCTGTCTATTGCAAAAACTATTATCACCATACCATCACGAGCTAAATTTCTTCTGTCTCTTAAAACTATATTTCCTACATCACCTACTCCTATCCCATCTACATAAAGTACACCTGTGCGCACCTTAGTAGCTACTCTTGCACCATCTTCTGTTATCTCAAGTACATCTCCTGTTTCCATTGTGAATATATTATTTCCCGACATACCCATTTTTTTAGCTAAGTCGGCATGGTGTTTTAAGTGACGATATTCACCATGAACTGGCAAGAAATATTTAGGTTTAGTTATAGAGTGAATAAGTTTTAATTCTTCTTGATATGCATGTCCAGAAACATGAACATCTTCTAAATCTTCATATATAACTTCTGCACCTTTTTTATAAAGTTGATTTATTACCTTTGATATCATTTTATCATTTCCCGGTATTGGTGAGGCAGAAATTATAAATAAATCATTTTCTTGTAACTTTATTTTTCTATGATTTCCATATGCAATTCTCGAAAGCCCAGCCATTGGTTCTCCTTGACTTCCTGTTGTAATTATAGTTATATTGTCATCATAATTCTTTAGTTCATCTACGTTTATTACTGCGTCATCTGGTATATGTAAATAGCCAAGCTCCATAGCCACCTTACTTACATTTTCCATACTCCTTCCACTAAAGCAAATCTTTCTATTTTGTGTTAGTGATGCATCTACTACTTGTTGCATCCTATGTATATTAGATGCAAATGTAGCTACTATAACCCTACCTGTAGCCCCTCTTATAATTCTATTTAGAGTTTCACCTATTGTCTTTTCAGAAAGTGAATGGCCGCTTCTTTCGACATTTGTACTATCTGCCATTAATAATAATATACCCTCTTCTCCCAATGCCGAAAATCTATTTAAGTCCATAACTCTTCCATCAATAGGAGTATAATCTATCTTGAAGTCACCAGTATGAACAATTGTGCCAAGTGGTGTAAAAATAGCTAAAGAGCAAGCATCTGCTATACTGTGAGTCGCTCTAATAAATTCTACACTTAGTTTATTAAATCTTATAACATCTCCTGCTTTTACAGGAATTAAATTTCTTTTATCTATTTTATGTTCTTCTAATTTACTTTCGATAAGTCCTATTGTCAATCTTGTCGCATATATATCCATATTTAGTTGTTTTAAAATGTACGGAATTGAGCCTATATGATCCTCATGTCCATGAGTTATAAATAGTCCTTTTACTTTTTCTTTGTTGTCTAATAAATAAGTTATATCCGGTATAACTAAGTCAATCCCCAACATATCGTCATCTGGGAACGAAACTCCACAATCTATCACTATTATTTCATCTTCATATTCTATTGCAGTTATATTTTTTCCGATTTCACCTAATCCGCCTAAAGGGATTACTCTCAATGTATTCTTTTTCATTTTACTCTCCTTGATAAATTTATAAATGTATATATTATCAAACTCAATATTTGTTATTTTAAATAGCAGTTTTCTTTTATATTATTTGCACATTTGTATAAATTATAATTTTATATATCATATAATCATGTAATTTGAATTTAAATATATTTACTTAAATTATGCTTATCAAAAATACATATAGTTTATATCGTTTTGTATATAAAAATA
>CALEBD010000073.1 GCA_937944945.1 uncultured Clostridium sp.
GTTTTCTTAGTTTTCTATTCTTAAAAGCTCCTATCAGACCAGTACCCAAAGTACCTTCATCATAATCAGTAAAGGAAGTCATAGAAGCTTCCTTACCTTTTTTACCAATTAATCCTGTTACTGCACCAGCTGCACCACCTATAACACCACCAAGTGGTCCACCAATTGACATACCTAATTGAGCACCGTTAGCTAATCCCTCACCTATACCAGATATAGACTACATAGCTGCTTCTCCACCAGTAGTTGCAGTAGATGTCTAAAATGGACTAGATAAAGTATTAATAGCTCCTGGTATAGCCTAAGCTATAGCACCTATACTTCCCATTACATTTCCTAATCCATTTCCCTTAGTAGGAATTGACTACGCTAAGTGAGAAGGATCGTTAGGAGCTATACCTCTTGTGATACTAGACTGTAGTTCTGCATTATTTGAAAGTCCATATATTGCAGCAGGTACTTTAATCTTTCTTTTCTTTTTCATATTAAATTCTAGAATATCTATAAGTAGTTGTTATCTAAGGCATCTAAAAAGTATAGTCCTTATCTGATCTAAATGAATAATCACATATCATATATTTACCTCTCATTCTAGCTGGGAATGACATACTTGTATCTTCTTCAAAAGTATCCTATCTAGGAACAGGTAATCTATAAGTATCTTCACGATAGTCAAAGTTTAAATCATCTCCACTTCTAGTAGCAGTCTGATGTTTAGTAGTAAACTTTACTCCACTTAATACATTCTATCTGAGTGTTTCATTATTAGGAGCTATAAATTCTCCTTGCAATGCTATATTATCAAATACCTTAGTATACTAAGCATCTTTATTTACTACTGTCTATACTTTGATATCTTTATCTGTATCACCAAAACCATCAATATCTAAGGAGTTAATAATATAGAAGTCATTATCTTTTATTGTAACAACCTTGTCTTTGAACGGTAACGTAAAATCTGGTTCAAATGTATATAAAGATGTAAATACATTTAATCGTTCATTATATATTAAAGACTTATTATACAATCTGAACCATACTTCATCATATGTCTTGTCATACAACGAGTTAGCTCCTTTAGTTTTCTATTCAAACATATTATTCATATAAGTTTGTACATTACAGTCCTTAGATATAATGCTTATTCCACCACCTGAATATCTACAGATCTCATTCTTATTAGAATCATACCAATAAATACCTTTATCAGAGTTAGTTATACTTCTATCGTTGATTACTTCAGTACCATTTAGAGTACTAATATAATCGTATCTATCAAGTACACCACCAGTACCTAATACTAATTGACCAATATTGTTATCCTATATCAATGAGCGTTCATTAACAGATAATATACCAAATGCATTATTCTACCAGAAATATAATCTATTAGCTATACCACGTATATTGGTTATCTGTCCATACTGATAATCCACATCTGTATAGTCAGCTGGTTTAAATACAGACCAGTTATCTACATTTTCATTAGTAGTCTTAGCCTGTGATACATATACTCTATTCGATGATGTTACATTAGATTCACTATACAGTCCTTCAGCACTAAACATCTTACCATCTGGATTAGATGAATAGGCATCATTATATAGATAGAATGGTTTACTTTGACTATGATATGTACCCATCTATACAGGTTCTATCTGCATATATGCATCTACAGTATTCATTGCAGAACTATAAGTTCTATTTGTCATTTCACCCATAGAAAGCTTTAGATTAATAGTACTCTCTAATGGAATGTATGCTCCAAAGTAGCGCTTTCTTTCTGCCCATGAATCATCTCCTGTAGAAGCATTTCTTTGAAATATCATCTATGCAGGATAGTCAAGTATACCAATATAAGTATCTCCACCAAATGCATATACAGTGGAATGTGCTTTATCACCATATGCTCCTATTGGTATATACGTAGAACTAGTTCTTGCAGAGTAAGTATTACCATTATAAGGTATTACTGGTCTTTTAGCATTTACTACAGTAAGTGCACAATAATTAGTAAGCTATTGATCATGGTAGAAGGATACTGGTTCAATAGAACATATATCATCATCTGATACTTGTAATATAAGGCAAGGCCCAGCTGGTCCATACGTAATTATATCTGTACTTTTTTCTCCTTCATAAAAGTTACAAGCAGTCCAATTAGAATAAGTGATATTACCTATACTTGCTTTATAGGGCTTTACTCCACCGTTTAATACAGCATTATATGGTATAATAGCTGGATACTTGGCATCAACTATGGTTTGTTCTTTACCTAAGAATTTTGAATTAACTCTGGTATAAAACTTTTGTATATAGGCACAATACCAGTCATCATTGTGTATAGCGAATACTTGTGCAGCAGAACTAGATGAATTATCACCACTATTGTAGACTCTGGTATATTCTCTATGAGTACTCTAAGAGGTTCCTTCTGGTAAACGATAGGCTGTAGTATTCATTGCTACCCAGTTCTATATGTTGGTTCCTTCATGATTTACCATACTCGTAGAGAAATCAGATATAAGTATCTATTCCTATTTAAGATATATATTATCTTTAAATAGGCTCTCCATCTTCTCCCCATTAAAACATACCTCTGGTGATATGAATCTCCAATAGTTATCAGTAATATCGGCTGCATCTATCAGCTTAGCAACTACAGCAGTTCCAACTCTGTCTACTACAAGACCTCTAC
>CALEBD010000074.1 GCA_937944945.1 uncultured Clostridium sp.
TTCCTATAAATCTTAAGAGATCAAATTTTAGTTCAACTATTGAATCTGTAGTAAGTACAATCACTGATATATGTGGTCCTGAAAAACTAAAACATATTGGAAATTGAGCTGTTACATTTAGTGCTGATGATGTTATTAAAGGTGGAGAATTTCTAAAAAATAGAATGGAAGAACTTAGGAAACTAGATAACGCTCAGGGATTGCGTAAAGCAATACATACTGGGCAATGAAATTTTGATGATCCTTTACAAACTTCCTATATGTTACTTGGAAAAGCTCTTAACAAAGTAAGAGGATATGAAGTTTATATTGAACCAGATCCTGCAAAATGAGTTAGTGTAACAGGTAGTTTTCACGCAGGAACTAATATTACAAGTATTAATAATTCTCCTTCATTAACAGCTCAAGAAGTTGGACGAATAGTTGCGGTAACAGAGACTAAGATACGTCGACAAGAATTAGCTTGGGATTCTAAGATTAGAAAAGTATTTAAGGAATTTTATAAATTTAAAGATCAAAATCGTTTAATAGGTGGAGAAGTAAAATATTTTGATAATCTATTTAGAAGAGACGAAAATGGTAATATTACAAAAGAGTTTATGTTAAAAGACGTTAATGATAGTTCTTTAGCTAAAGAAGAAAAAGCATTAATAAAAACATTTACAGAAATTGTAAACCAACTTCGTTTTGAAGGAAATCCTGGACGTTATCAACAAGCAATAGAAGATGGAACTTATTATCAAGTTCCTGTAGCTATTGGTTCTATGAAATCTCAATTCCATAATAAAGGTTTTAAAGAAGGTCTTAAAATGGAGTATCAAGAAGTTACTAATATGTTAAGACTATTTGAAGAACAAATGAAGGATTTTGATCTTGCCAAAGATGCACAAAGAGTATACAATAAATTTAAAATTGGAAATGATACTCGAGAGCAGATTATATCAAATCATGGGATAAATAGTCTTGAAACTCAACTCGAAGATTTATTAAGAAGCTATATTCATGCATATGTTGCAGAAGCAGAATATAATGATATTATTCCTCAAATTCAAGGAATTAAAATAGCATTACAGTATAATCAAGCAATGTATGGACAAGAAGCAGAAAACTTACTTGAATTTCTTGATAAATATCTAACAGTTAATATCTATAATAAACCTATTATGGATAAAGGTTTACAACCTGTTTATAAAACTTTAGCTGCAATTAAAAAATTTACTACGGCTACTGCTTTAGGTCTTAACTTAAGATCTGGACTTCGAGAAATGATGCAAGGTATGTGAATTCATATTAGTAGAGCTATGACAAATGCTTATGGAAAAGATCAATTTTCTGGAAAGGATTTAGCTGAGGCTTGAGGAATTATCTTTAAAGATAGTCCGAAGCGTATTGCTACTTTAACAAAAGTTGAAGCTTTAAATGCAGACTTTGGTATGGCTAACATGGACGCCGACATAGTTCAAAAAGAACTCAGTCAATCTCGTAATGGTATTAAGAACTTTAATTCTGATATGTTATATGTTTGCAATAGAGCTCCTGATGTATATCATAGAATGGGCTTATTAATTGCAAAAATGATTCATGATGGATGCTGAGAAGCATATAGTTTAAATTCAGATGATGAATTAGTATATGACTTTAAAAAGGATAAACGTTTTGATGTATTTACTGCTGCAGGAGCCGATGTAAATTCTGAAGCTTATAAAAGACAAGAAGGATTATATGAAGCTTATAGACAGCAATTTAATCAAGAAGGATGAAATATTGAAAAAGGACAACCATTACCTAGAGCCTATACTGTTAGAGAAGCAACTAGTATTAAATCTTTTGCAGAACTTTGTTTTGGACACTATGATAAAAATACTCAGATGCTTGCTAAAAGTATGTTCATGGGAGCTATGATGTTACAATTTCGTACATTCCTTTCTGCTAAACTTGAACAATGGATTCTTAAACCTGGAACTTATGATCAAGGTAAGTTTGTAGAAAAATTTGATGAAAATGGAGTTCGTTATGTAATGATTCAGTCAATAGGAGAAAATGGGTTACCTACTACAAGAGTTGATCTTGAAACGAATGTAAAAGAAGGAGAAACGGCTACTCCTTATGTAGAATGGCAAGGAAGATTTATTGAGGGTATTGCTTATTCTATGGTTAGCTTTGCAAAAGCTATAGGTAAAATGGATTATAATGAATTTAAAGCATTATGGGCTAATCCAACTAAAAAGGCTAATTTTTATTTATTCTTGACTGATTTAATATTTATGAGTCTAATAATGTGGATGATATATGCAGTTTTTCTATCAGGAGAAACCAAAGAAGAATTAGGAGCATTAGGACACTTAGGAGCTATGGCTTTATATACATCATTCCAAGATGGTCCAATTCAAAATATTGTTGCACAATTTGCAGGAGACTTAAATCCACCTGCATACTCTATTATTAAGAATATTGTAAATCAGAGTACAGCTGTTATTACTGGAGATAAAAATCTCTGAGAAGGAGCTACAAGTACATTTGGATTTATGAGTGATCTTAAATATATCGGAGATAAATTAGATTAAAAAAATAACCTCTATCCGCATAAGCAGATAGAGGCAAAAGAAAATCCCCTTACTCGTAATTAAGCAAGTAAGGGGATTTTTCATAGAAGTAAAACAATTTATTTTTAAAGATCAACACCTGGTAATATTATATTTTCGCTCTTAGAGTAATCAATAAATATATGCCAAACAAAGTTTCCGTTTTCGGTCATACATGAACCAATATATAATTTATTACTAGCATCAAAAGTTTGCCCAGTACTAATTATATAAACATCAACCTCGATTGTTGATTTATCATCTGTATCTATTATAGCTCAAATTGTAGGTGTATTTCTTTGGC
>CALEBD010000075.1 GCA_937944945.1 uncultured Clostridium sp.
TTTATTTATAAATAAAAACCTTTGAACATAATATTTTATAGTGTATAATAAAATTCGTGTTATTTTTAATATAAACTAAAATAAAAATAATTGACTGTAATATAGAGAACATGGAGGATTAAGTAATAGATGGATAAACATAATTTTAAAAAGATACTTAAAAAAGTAGAAAAACCAGCTAGATATCTAGGAAATGAAATAAATTCAATCCATAAAGATACTACAAATAAAGATTTAATAAGATACGCACACTGCTTCCCAGATTTATACGAAGTAGGTATGAGTCACTTAGGAAGTCAAATACTATATAGAGTAATAAATAAAGATGAAGATGTGTTCTGTGAGAGAGTTTATGCTCCGGCATTAGATATGGAACAAATAATGAGAGAAAATAATATACCTCTATTTGCATTAGAATCAAGAGAATCTATAAGAAACTTTGATTTTGTTGCATTTACTCTTCAATACGAGCTTTCATATTCAAATATATTAAATATGATGGATTTAGCAGGAATACCTCTAAAAAGAGAAGATAGAGAATTAGACGATCCATTCATAATGGTTGGAGGTTCATGTGCATATAACTGTGAGCCACTTGCAGACTTCATAGATATAGCAATACTAGGTGAAGGTGAAGAAGTAAACTTAGAAGTTGTTGCTGAATATAAAGAGTGGAAGAAAAATAAAACTACAAGAGAAGATTTCTTAGCTAGAGTAGCAAAAATAGAAGGGGTTTACGTTCCAAGTTTCTACGATGTAGAATACAACGAAGACCAAACAGTAAAATCTGTTAAACCAAATAGAGAAGGCGTAAACGAAAAAGTTCGCAAAAGAATAATAAGAAATATGGATGAAGTATATTATCCAGAAAAATTAATAGTTCCTTATATAGAAATAGTTCACGATAGAGTTGTATTAGAATTATTTAGAGGATGTACAAGAGGATGCAGATTCTGCCAAGCAGGTATGATATACAGACCAATAAGAGAAAAAAGCTTAGATACATTAACTAAATCAGTAAGAGAATTAGTAGACAATACAGGATATGACGAAATATCATTATCATCACTAAGTACAAGTGACTACACTAATCTACCAGAATTAACGGATTTCTTAGTTGATGAATTTACACCAGAAAATATAGGTATATCTCTACCATCACTTAGACTTGACAACTTCTCTATGGAAATAGCAGAAAAAATACAACAAGTTAGAAAATCTGGTCTTACATTTGCACCAGAAGCTGGTACTCAAAGACTTAGAGATGTTATAAACAAAGGTGTAACAGAAGACGACCTTAAAAATACAACTAAAAAAGCATTCGAAATGGGATGGAACAGTGTTAAATTATACTTCATGATAGGTCTTCCAACTGAAAGATACGATGACTTAGATGGTATAAGAGATTTAGCATACGATGTTATAGACACTTATAGAAATGTACACGATGGAAAACTTAAAAAGAAATTCTCAGTTACAGTAAGTACATCTACATTTGTACCAAAACCATTTACACCATTCCAATGGCATGGACAAGATACAACTGAAGAAGTTTTAGATAAACAACGTTATTTAGTTAAAGCTCTAAAAAATAAAGATATAAAATACAACTACCATGACTCAAAAACAAGTTTAATGGAAGCAGTATTTGCAAGAGGAGACAGAAGACTAGGAAAAGTACTATTAGATGCATACAAAATGGGTGCAAAATTCGATGGATGGAGTGAACACTTCAAACTAGATATATACAAAGAAGCTATGGAAAAAAATAATTTAGATATAGCATTCTATGCTAATAGAGAAAGATCTTACGACGAAGTATTCCCTTGGGACCATATAGACGTAGGTGTTAGTAAAAAGTTCTTAGTTAGAGAAAATGAAATAGCTAGAGCTGAAAAAATAACTGTAGACTGTAGACACAGATGTAATGGTTGTGGAATAAATACACACGAAATTGGAAAGGGGTTATGTTAAGTATGAGTAAATTAATAAGAGTTAAATACAAAAAAGAAGATGAGATGATATTTATATCTCATCTTGATTTACAAAGACTTCTACAAAGAGCATTCAGAAGAGCAAAAATAAACTTAAGTTATTCTGAAGGATTCAATCCTCATCCTAAAATGAGTTATGGTAATGCATTAGCTCTAGGAGTAGAGAGTCAAGGTGAATATGTTGATATAGAAATCGAAGACGATATAGAAGTAGACGAATTTTTAGAGAGAATAAACAATCAATTACCAGAGGGAATTAAATTTATAAAAGGTCAAGAAATAGACCCAAAAACTCCTTCATTATCATCAGTAATAGTTTATGGAGAATATATATTCAATATAGACTTAGACACTCCTTTAAGCAAAGAATTTGTTAAATCAAGAGTGTTAAACTTCGTAAAAAGTGAAGAGATAATAGTAACTAAGACAAATAAAAAAGGTAGAAAAGTAGAAGTCGATATAAGACCTTTAATCAAAAACTTTGATTTAGTAAGCTTAGACGACAAAAAAGTAACTTTTGAGTCTACTATAGCTACAGGATCAAAAGCTAATTTAAATATAAATATCTTAATACCACAAATATTAAATATGCTTGATTTAGAAATAGATCCAAGAGAAGTTATATTAAATAATGTATGATGGGTATAATAAGATGCTTAGGCTGTCCATCATGGCAAGTAATCGGAAACATTCAAAATCAGAATAAAATGAAACAAATTATAGTACAATCATTAATTTCATCTACACAGACTGCAGTTATGCAGGATAATAAGTTAATAGAACTATTAATAGAAGATAATATACATAAAAAGACAAAATCAAATATTTACAGAGGTATAGTAAAAAATATCAAGCCAGGTATAGAGGCGGCTTTTGTAGATATAGGTTTTGAAAAGATGGCATATTTACCTATTAAATCTTCTGACGATATAAAAAATGGTATGGAAGTTCTCGTTCAAATCAACAAAGAAGCTGTTGGAACTAAGGCACCAAGACTTACACAAGAGATAAGTCTATCTGGGAGATATTTAGTTTTAATACCATCAAATGGTAGAATTACAATATCAAATAAAATATCTGAAGAAAAAGGGATTCCGTTACGGAACATTGGATGAGATTTATCCAAAAGAAGAAGAGGAAAATATAAATTACAGATCAAGATTTAGAATAATACCTTTTACATCTATAGGAAAACAAAATGGAATGTTACTTGGATTAAAAGTTGATAAGGTAAAACTTATAACAGATATTGATGAAATTACAAACGAAAACGTGATTGTATGTATATATAATCAAAAATTAACAAAAGCAAATACATATTCAGCTTT
>CALEBD010000076.1 GCA_937944945.1 uncultured Clostridium sp.
AAAATAGATTGTCCCCGCTGCATATTAATATAGTTTTAATCTTTCCTTACTTCCATTGTTTTTAAAGCCAGTTCTATGCTCCCCATCCCTTATAATAAGAGTCCTCCAGGAGTTAAAGAAGGATTCAGCTTTATCAATAGATAATCTATTGAACTCAGATTCACAATCTCCTACAGCCCAAGCATACTCTTGTTGTACATTTTGCAGTACAGCTGGACTTATCTCCCCCAAATCAAATAGTACAGTAAACTGTTTTTTCTTAATATAGAGTTCAAGTGCTCTAGTAAAGCTACTATTATCTGGAATAAGAGGGTATCCATCTTCATCAGTAGCTATAGCTTCATAGGATATCTCTATATCTCCGTCTTCAATAGATGTATATATAATATTGCCCTGTATTTTATAGGTTAAATCGTTTACACCTCTTTTATAATCATGCTTACATTCACTCATATGGAATGAGTCTGTAGAATATCTGAAGGCTGCTCCTCCAACTTTCCTTATTTGAATAACTTGGTAATAGTCACAAGGAAGAATAGCCCTATATTCTTTCACCCTAATTATTTCTGTTTTTTCTTCAAATATACTAGGTGTTCCAACAATCCTCATGAAATCTACACAATAGTCAACTGCTGTCTCTAATGTTATATCTTGCATAAGAGGATGTCTGAGTATTTTATCTAAAATTAATTTTATACTTGAATATTGTTCAGCCATATCTAAATAATTTATATCATAAAACTATCTACTATTCCCTCCTTTATATTTTGCTTTAGTTCTTTCTTTATATTTCTATTTAGATGAAAAGTATAGAAAGATTTATTAGTAAAATTAGCTACATTTCTATTATAGTAGATTTTAAATATTTCTTTTTCTTCCACTTTAATAAGTGTTTTATTCTTATAGGATTCCTCATCTTCATACCATAATTTAAGAGTTCTATCCCAGTCGATAGGGAGATTAGTCTTGATTTTATTTCCTTCTAAAACAATATTAGCTTTATATTTTCTTATTTCTAATTTTCCCAATCTACATGATAACGTAACATCATCACCTTTTGATAATAAATCAGCCAGTAATTTATTTACTTTTCTAATGATAGAAAAATACTGAGATTCTGTAAGTATATATTTAGATTCTTTTGGTTTAGTCTTCCTGTAAAATTTATATCCGTCATAAACTCCATATGAGTTTTTTATTTTATGATGTCTACTTCCTTTTACTTTATTAACTAGACCTCTAAACTCTTCATAGCTTATTACCTCTTCTGGATTAGCCATAGTATTATTCTAATTGTTTTTGAAAATTACTCTTTGTATTCCTAGCTATAAAAGAAGCCATATCAGATAAATCGTCCTTAGCATTGTTATCAGGATCAGCTGGTCTGTAAGAAGCTCCCAAGAGCTCTTTAACTGTCAGCTCTACAAGAGAGGAAATAAGGGAATCCTCTATAGGAAATTCTCTATCTAATATATCGCATGGGATTTTACCTTCTTCATCAGGGCATTGGAGGTCAGAGGCTCTGATGGAATTAAAGAATATCCCAGTAAGTCTTACATGCTCAAGGTATAGATGTTGCGGATTACAAGACTTAAAATATAAATAGTTGTCAGGACCGATGGAACAATAAATAATGTTCTTTAGAAATTTGTTATACCCTACATATCTCATCCTATCTCTACTAACATAAGCTATGTCACCTTGGTAATAATCAACTGGATAAACTTTAGGTGTCCCAATTTGCATAAGAAATGGTATCTTATCTTTGCTTCTAAGATAGATTCCTCCCTCACAAGGTTCACCGGATATAGCAGGAACCTGAATTAAATCTAAGCATATAGTCTGATAATTACTGGAAGGCATTCGTTTCTTAACACTTGAATATCTTTGCTTAAGTAGAAAGGCCCTATATTTATCAAGAAGAATCATAACATGATCTTCAGTGAATGTAGAATCATCAGAATGTAGTTTAAGCTCATCCAAAACTAAATAAGTCAACTCTCTAAATGTACTCATATTTGTATATAATAAAAAATCCTTATTGCAAAGATAAGTAAAATTTATTCTTGCAACAAGGATATTATCATTT
>CALEBD010000077.1 GCA_937944945.1 uncultured Clostridium sp.
CGAAGAGGCGACAATCACAGCGAGCATCAAAAACATCTGTCTTGGGTATCCTCCTGCTAGTGTGCATGGATTTCCGAAAAAGAACACAGGAATTCACGAAGACTTGCATGGATTTATACGCAGTTTTGCAAAACAAGTTCCAATCGATTTATCTATAATAAGTATGGACAAGGCTATGATAGGAACTGGGCCAATTTTCGGAAAGGCAGTAGACACACCAGGGCTTATAATCGCAGGCACAGACCCAGTTGCAGCAGACTGTATCGGTGCGAGATTGCTTGGATTTTTGCCACAAGCCGTAAATTATCTATACATGCTTTATAAAGATAATCTTGGAGAGGCCGAGCCACAAAAGATGACTATAAAGGGGCTTGATGTTAAAGAGGCAGAACAGCTATTCAGCAAATGTGCATATGGCGACAAAAAGAGCATCTTAGACCAAAAATATGTAAAAGACTTACACGACGAGAACAAAAAATAAGCTGAAAAATATAAAAAATCTTGTAACTTTTTGTAACTTGAGTACCTTATATTATTATGATAAATTGAAGATAATTTAAAAAATAAGGAGAAGGCGCATGAAAAAATTTATAAGTATTTTTATGGCGACAATAATGCTACTTTCATTAGTAGGGTGTAGTTCAAATAAAACTAAATCAGATTCAGTTTTATCAGAGGACTTAACAAAAATCGTAGAAAAAATCTACGAAACGGCTAATTTCGACGACAAAGAGATGAATGATTATCTAAAAGGATATGAAAATATTATATTAAATAAATCAAATGCAGATATGTACTTAGGAGATAGCAACATAGACTTCAAAGAAGGTATATGTTCAGAGCCAAGCATGAATGCAATAGCTTATGAATTAGTATTACTTAGATTAGACGATAATGCAGATGTCGAAGCTGTGAAAAAACAAATAAAAGAAAATGCAAATCCAAGAAAATGGATATGTGTTGAAGCTGAAGAAGTAGTAGTAGAAAACGTAGGAAATGTAGTACTATTTTTAATGGCGGATAAAGAAGAAGCGACTCCAATAAAAGAAGCTTTCTTAAACTTAGCAAATTCAAAATAGAAAAAAGATAGCCTGAGAAGAAATTTTTCAGGCTATTATTATATAAATTTGGAGGTTAAAAGTGTTATTTTCGAGCGTAAGTTTTTTATATTATTTCTTGCCAATTACTTTGATTTTATATTTTGTATCTAAAGACAAATATAAAAATATTATCTTATTATTGGCGAGTTTATTTTTCTATTTTTATGGAGAGCCAAAATACACAGTGTTGATGTTGATATCGGCGTTTAGTGCATATATTCATGGTATTTTAATAGAGAAATTTAGAGAAAAAGGATATTCAAAATTATTTTTAATAAGCGGTTTAGTAGTGAGTTTGGGGATTTTAATTGTATTTAAATATATGGATTTTATAATAAAAAACATAAATTATATCTCAAATTCAAACATAAAACTATTGAGACTTGTGTTGCCGATTGGAATTAGTTTTTACACTTTCCAAGGGCTTAGTTATATTGTGGATGTGTATAAAAAAGATGCCAAAGTATGTAGAAGTTTTGTAGATTTTGCGACTTATGTATGTCTATTCCCACAACTTATCGCAGGGCCTATTGTGAGATATACTACGATAGAAGATGAGCTAAAAAACAGAATACATTCATTTGATAAATTTGCATACGGTGTAAATAGATTTGTGGTTGGTCTTGCTAAAAAGGTCATCTTGGCAAACAACTTAGGCATGCTAGTCGACATTATGACTAAGAGTAATGAAAAAAGCGTCCTGTCTTATTGGATGGTGGCGATTTTCTTTTCTCTACAGATTTACTACGATTTTTCGGGATATAGCGACATGGCAATCGGGCTTGGGAGGATGTTTGGGTTTGACTTTTTAGAAAACTTCAACTATCCATTTATATCAAAGAGCATAAAAGAATTTTGGAGAAGATGGCATATTTCGCTTTCTAGTTTTTTTAGAGATTATGTATATATTCCTCTAGGTGGAAACAGAGTGAGCAGGGGAAGATGGATTTTTAACTTACTTATAGTGTGGAGTTTGACAGGGCTTTGGCATGGAGATAGCTGGAACTTTATTTTGTGGGGGCTTTATTTTGCTCTACTTCTTATAATAGAAAATCTGTTTTTACAAAATATCTTGAGCAAACTCCCAGCATTAATTCAACATATATATGCAAAATTCTTTATCATAATAAGTTTTGTTATTTTTAATAATGAAAATATAAAAGATTTGTGGTCAAGTCTTTACAATATGTTTAATTTTAGGGGGTTAGATTTATACAACGATTTTTCTACTTATTATCTAAAAAGCTACACAGTACTTTTGATAGTAAGTATGATAGGTGCGACGCCTATTTTGAAAAATATTATTCAAAAGGTAAACAAAAATGTCACAGGGCAAAAAGTCATCTCTACAATAAATCCAATATTAAACATAGTTTTATTAGTTGTTGTGACAGCATATTTAATAGACGGTTCGTTTAATCCGTTTTTATATTTTAGGTTCTAGGAGGGATTAAGATGAACACAAAAATAAAAAACATAGTTATAAGCTGTAGTTTTGGGATTTTCTTAGTTTTATTTATGATAGTAAATATTTTTGCAAAAGACAAAGAAATATCTTATGAAGAAAGACGTAAATTAGCACAACTTCCAGAATTTAAGATAGAAAAATTATTAAATGGAAACTATTTTGAAGAGATGGAAGAATACTTACTAGATCAATTTTATCTTAGGGAAAACTTCAGAAAGATAAAGACTTTTGTAAATACAAAGATATTTCACGAAAAAGACAACAACGATATCTATATAGTAGATGACGGGATTTATAAAATGGAGTATAAATTAAACGAAAACTCAATTTACAACAGTGCTAATTTATACAACAAAATAGCCCAGACTTATTTTAAAAATTCAAATATATACTACACAATAGTTCCTGACAAGAACTACTTTGTAGCACAGAAAAATGGTTATCTACACCTAGATTATGAAAAACTTATAAATATAATGAAAAACAACACTTATAATATGGATTATATAGATATTACAAATGATTTAAAAATTGGAGATTACTATAGGACTGACTTGCATTGGAAGCAAGAAAACCTAACACAAGTTGCAGACAAAATACTGAAATCCATGGATAATGATAAAAAAAGAAATGATGCTTATACAAAAAAAGTATTTGAGAATTTCTACGGTTCATACTACGGTCAATCGGCGTCTAATATAAAACCAGACAAGCTGACATACTTAAGTGACAAAACAATAGAAAATTGCAAGGTGTATGATTATGAAAAACAAAAATATGTAAAAGTATACGACGACAAAGACTTTAAAAACGTAGATTCATATGATGTGTTTTTAGGTGGGGCGAAATCTCTTTTAACTATCGAAAACCCATCAAATACAACAGGCAAAGAGCTCTATATATTTAGGGATTCGTTTGGGAGCAGTTTATCGCCACTTTTAATAAAAAATTATTCAAAAATACATCTTATAGATTTGAGATATATAAATTCAACGCAGTTTGAAAAATATATAAAAATAAAAGAAAATAGCGATGTTTTATTTATGTATAATACATCAATTTTGAATAATAGCAGTATAATTGCCAAGTTTTTTAGATAAAAATAAACAAACTGCAAGCATTTTACAAAAAATTATATAAAAACATATATAAGTTAGAAGTTTTACAAAAATCTACTTTAGAGATAAAATAAAAGATAGCAGATAATAAGTAATAAATAGGGGGAATATATGAAAAGAGAAATAACATCAAATTATGAAGCAGCATGCTTAAGATGGCAAGAAGTCTTTGTGAATATGGACAAAGACCGACTTAGAGTGCTTGTGCCAGAGCTTAAACTTGAGGGAGATTATCTTACAATATACCACTTTGGCAGAAAGTTCGGTATACATATTGAAACTGGGGAAATTATTTCAATGGAAGATGATCTTCCAATATCTATCTCAGAAAAATTCAACATATATCTTTTGTTTTACTATGTGAAACCAGGGGCTAAAATAAAAGGCGAGTGGGTAACGTTTGAAAAACTAAAAAATACATCTCAATTTAAGCCCGCATTCGTAAGAACTGTCTTAAAACCTTTTGCAGAAACATTCGCAGGTCATATGGATAAATTACAATACGCATGCGAAAAAATAGGAGCAAAAAGGATAAAAGCATCTGACATGGGGTATGAAATAAATGCATTTGAATGTATGCCGATTCAGTTTTTATTTTGGGATGAAGACGAAGAATTTGAAGCTAGAGCAAGTATGCTATTTGATTTAGGTTCTACAGATTTCATCCACGAAGAAAGCATAGTCACAATTGCATCAGTCGGGGTTGAAAGACTGGTCCAAATAGCAGGGCTCGACAATAACTTAAATGGATTTGAGATGAAATAAATTTTCATATTTATTACATTATATTACAAAACTGTAATAAATATGGAAAATGATGTCGACTTTATGGTATAGTGGAGCAGATAAAAGTAAAAAATTCAATAAATTAAGGGAAAAGATATATTTATTAATAAAGCATGATTATTTTTAATGAGAAAAGATGGAGAATATAAACAAATTTCAGAGCTTAGTAATATTATTCATGGTAGCTTTAGGATCAAATTAGGAAGATATATAGAAACAGATAATTATAAATTACAAAAAAATCATTCAAAAATTATTAAAAAGATTACAACTAAAAATATTCATTTAATGCATATCTTAAAATCTATTATTGAGGTATTAGGAACTTTCTTGTTTATTGAGAATATAAAAATAATTAGGGGGAAATAATTATGTGTGGATTTTCGGGTTTTATAGATAATATACCGAATAAGAAAAATGTTTTGGAGAGTATGATGGATGAAATAATCCATAGAGGTCCAGACGAAAGTGGAGAATATATAGATGAAAATGCCGCTTTAGGATTTAGAAGACTTAGTATAATCGGTGTAAGCAATGGGCTACAACCATTATACAACGAAGACGGAAGCTTAGCTTTAGTATTTAACGGAGAAATATACAACTACCAAGAATTAAGAGAAGACTTAATCAAAAAAGGACATATATTTAAAACAGAAACAGATAGTGAAGTATTAATACACTTATATGAAGATTGTAAAACTGAAATGGTTAAAAAACTAAGAGGGATGTTCGCTTTTGTAATTTGGGACAAAAACGAAAAAACTCTATTTGCCGCAAGAGACCATTTTGGTATAAAACCGTTCTACTATACTCAAGTTGAAAAAGACGGACAAAAAAGTTTAATATTTGGTTCAGAAATAAAGAGTTTATTGATGCATCCTAATTTTAAAAAGGAAGTAAATAAACACGCTTTAAAACCATACTTAACATTCCAATATTCAGTACTTGATGAAACTTTCTTTAAAGGAGTTTTCAAACTAAAACCAGGTCATTTTATGGTTTATAAAGACGGAAAAATAAAAATAGAACAGTATTGGGATGTAGAATTTAATCAAGAAAATATAGACTTACAAGAAAGTATAAATAGAATAAAAGATGCAGTTAGCGAGTCAGTAGAAGTACACAGCCACAGTGAGGTGCCACTAGGTTCATTCTTATCAGGTGGAGTAGATTCAAGTTATATCGCAAAATGCCTTATGCCACAAAAGACTTTCTCAGTTGGTTTTGAGCAAGAAAACTTCGATGAATCAGACTTAGCAAAAGATCTATCTGACATATTAGGAATAGAAAATGTGAGAAAAATGATAACTGCTGATGAGTGTTTCGATATGTTGCCGACTATCCAATACCACATGGATGAGCCACAATCAAACCCATCTTCAGTGCCGCTATATTTCTTAGCACAACTTGCCAGAGAGCATGTAACAGTTGTTTTATCTGGAGAAGGTGCTGACGAAATCTTTGGTGGATATGAGTGGTATGATGATGATGAAAAACTTAAAAAATATAAAAAACTACCATCATTTATAAGAAAACCAGTAGCAAAAGTTGCTGAAAAAATGCCTTACTTCAAAGGTAGAACAACTCTTATAAGAGGTGGATCTTCTGTTGAAGATTACTTCATAGGACAAGCACAGATATTTGAAGAAAGAGAAGCGGTGGATATATTACAAAGTCCATATACAAAATCTCCATCAATAAAAGAAATAACAAGACCTGTATATAACAATGTAAAAAATGAAGATGATGTAACTAAAAAACAATATCTTGATTTAAAACTTTGGTTAGCAGGTGATATACTTCTTAAAGCTGATAAGATGAGTATGGCTCACTCT
>CALEBD010000078.1 GCA_937944945.1 uncultured Clostridium sp.
TATACATTATCCACAAACTAGATAATGTATAATTTCCTTAGAATTAAAAAATAGAGAGAAAATCCCTCTATTTTTTAAATTAATCATATTAAATTAAAATCTTATTCTTCCAGTCTGTTTTCTGTGTCTTCTTCCAACTCTATTATTTGCGATATAATCTATCTCATTTAAAAATATATTCGCTTCATTTATATTATTGTAAAGTCCCAAACTAGCTCTTATCATTCCATAAAAATATTCTCCTGATACTACATCTCTATAGGCGTCGCTGTCACTAGCGCCTAAAAGTCTATATACATAAGGATGGGCGCAGAACTTTCCTGATCTAAGCGAGATGCCCTTTTCTGTCGCCATCATTATAGAAACCTCGCTATAGTCTTTATTTTGAATATTAAATGGAATTACACCTATTCTATCTTCTGTATAATCTGTATCACCATACATAGTCACATTGTTTATACTTTTCATACCTTGTATAATATAATTTTTTAATTCTCTTTCATGTTCTTCTATATTTTCAAATCCTATACTTTCTAAATCAGCAAGCGCCTTCGCCATAGCTATTACACCGAAGAAGTTTTGAGTTCCCGCTTCGTATTTTTCTGGTACAGCTGTCCAAATTAACCTCTCATCAAATACTCCAGCTACACATCCTCCTCCTGATAAAAATGGATCTTCTTCATTTAGATAGTCTTTTTTGCCCACAATTGCCCCACTTCCAAACGGTGCATATGCTTTATGTGCAGAAAAAGTCAAAAAATCTATCTCTTCATCTTTTGAATTCCCCTTCATATTTACTTCTTTATGCGATACTAATTGTGCAGCATCAACTATTATAAATGCACCGTATTTATGGGCAATTTTTGCTATATCGTGAATAGGAGTAGTATATCCAGTTACATTAGATGCCCCCGTTACAGTAACTACCTTTATTTTTCCTCCTGCCTTTATAAGTTCCTCTTCTATATCGTCGACTTTTACTCTTCCGAGCTCGTCGACTTCGACATATGCCATCTTTCCAACCCTTCTAAAAGGAAGGTCATTTGCATGATGCTCCATTCTGGTAGTCAACGTCATGTCTTCTTTGTCTTTTATAAGTACATTTGCAAGGACATTTAACCCCTCTGTATCTGACTTAGTGTATATAACTGTATAATCGTCATTTCCACCTAGTCCAAAAAAGTTTAATATCACATCTCTCGCTTTGTTAAACATCATTGTGCAGTATTCACCCTTAAATCCTACCCCTCTGGCAATAGGTCCATAGTTTTTTATATTATCTTGAATTATTTGAGTAACACTTTTTAACGGTGGTGTAGTTGCTCCATTATCAAAATTTATCGGCGTTGTATAAGCGCCATTAGAAAGTTTAATTTTATCATCTATACCATCAAATAAATCTCTATAATCCATATAAATTCCCCCTTATTATCATGGTATAAATATATTTCATTTTACATATAAATATAACCTGTTTTTTATTTTTCACAATTTTTGTAGAAATATGTAGAAATCTATGGTTGATTTATGATAAAATAAAAAAATCCGCATTTTAGCGTTTTAAGTATATAATAAGAAATAATAAAATATTTATC
>CALEBD010000079.1 GCA_937944945.1 uncultured Clostridium sp.
GAAAAAGTTGAAGAAATATATGCAAATGTATTTGGGGCTGAAGATGCACTTGTTAGACCTATAATAGTAAACGGAACACACGCACTTAGCTTATGTGTGCAAGGGCTTGTTAGACCTGGAGATGAGATTTTATCAATAACTTCAACTCCATATGACACGCTACAAGGTGTTATAGGTATAAGAGAAGAAAAAGGTTCATTAAAAGAATACGGAGTTACTTATGATGAAGTAGATTTCTTAGAAAATGGAGATATAGACTTAGAAGGCGTTAAGAAAAAAATAAACGAGAGAACTAAATTAGTAATGATACAAAGATCTAAAGGTTACTCTTGGAGAAAATCTCTTAGTATAGCTGATATAAAAGAAGCAATAGACGTTGTTAAATCTGTAAATAAAGACATAATCGTTATGGTAGACAACTGCTACGGTGAATTCTTAGATACTAAAGAGCCTACAGAAGTTGGAGCAGACGTAATGGCTGGTTCACTAATCAAAAACCCAGGTGGAGGTCTTGCTTTAACTGGTGGATACATAGCTGGTAGGGCTGACTTAATAGAAATGATATCTTATAGATTAACATCACCAGGAATAGGTAAAGAATGTGGTCTTACTTTCGGAACTACAAGAACTGTACTTCAAGGATTCTTTATGGCACCATATGTTACATCACAAGCAGTAATGGGAGCTATATTCTGTGCTAGAGCGTTTGAAAAATTAGGATACGATGTACTTCCAAAATACGACGATTTAAGAAGTGACATAATACAAGTTGTAAAACTTAACAATGCTGAAGAAGTTATAAGTTTCTGTCAAGGTGTGCAAGCAGCAGCTCCAGTTGATGCGTTTGTAAAACCAGTTCCATGGGCAATGCCAGGATATGAAGACGAAGTAATAATGGCAGCAGGTGCATTCGTTCAAGGTTCATCAATAGAGCTTAGTGCCGATGCTCCAATAAGACCACCATACAACGTATACTTCCAAGGTGGACTTACATTTGATCACTCAAAAATGGGTACTTTAAAAGCTATACAAGCTATTAAAAAGATGAAAGAAGAAAATAGATAATATAAAAAACACAAAAAACATCCATTTTATTTAGAACTATGTAACTTTAAATAAAAATGGATGTTTTTTCATATTACTTTGATTAGTTTTTAACTAAATATTTTAATAAGTAGACTCTATAAATTTTTTTCTATTTCATATAAAACCCTATCTCTATTTAGGGCATTTATGTATCTTATTTTAGTATTTTTTTCTTTGTTTTCAATCGCCTTATAATACATTGAGTGCGTGTTTGAGACTGTGTTTACAAAGATATATTCTTTGTTTTTTAATAAGGCTGTGTCAAAATTGTCAAAACCGGCATGTAAAAATACCCAGTTATTAAGGACTTCTTTCATAGAGTTTATCCATGATTCGGTCCCGCCTATACAGACTGCATTTAAGCTGTTTAATTTATTTATATCTACTTCTTTGTGGTTTCCGACTGGCGGAATATTTACATGTTCAGATAAATTAAACATTAAATTTCTAAGTTCGACTAATTCTTCTTTTATATGAGGTTCATTTTTTACCTCTTCTTCAAGTTGTTTATTTTTATTTTCAAGAAGTCTCAGCTTTTCTTTTAACTCTTCGTTTTCTTTTTCTAACTCAGTTTTAGTCTTTTTATATTTTGCCTCTAAGTCTGATTTTTCTTGAGTTATTTTAGTGATCATTTCATCTTTTTCTTTTAATTCTTCTTTATCTATATCAGCTATATCTTTAAAATATAGGCGTTTTGCATCTTTATATGTTTCTAATATCCTTTTTAATTTTGTAGACGATATTATATATGAATACAATGCGTCGTAGTTAGACTCTTCTACTTTTCCGCCACATTTAACCCAGATATTGATTAATTCCTGAATTTCTTCACTAGTACTGTGTGGCTTATTATTTAGAAGAGGTATGATATTTAAACCTTCTAATTCATATACATAATCTAGTGCATAGGCAATTCTGTGGTAGTCGTTGATTTTTTCTGTGTCTAGCTTTCCATAGCCTTTTTGAAAATCTAACTCACGCAGACACTTGGTCATATTAGGGTATTTGTGACACAAATTAGATTCGACTTGTCTAAGTTGTTTTCGTGTAGATTTATCTATATTAGAATACTTAAATGAATTTTGTATTAGAGGATTCATCCTCAAATTGACCATCTCTTGAAATGCTCTAAAGAAAAAGT
The DNA here is from genome assembly GCA_937944945.1 of uncultured Clostridium sp. Taxonomy (GTDB): domain Bacteria; phylum Bacillota; class Clostridia; order Peptostreptococcales; family Peptostreptococcaceae; genus Intestinibacter. The sequence continues at coordinate 2,228 of CALEBD010000079.1, forward strand.
CATCTTCATCTATTTCCTTGCCTTCTTTTTGGGCTAGGATTATTGCTGCGGCATAATTGCCGAGAAATTCTTCTTCAGGCATTAAGTCGGGCTTTATAGGCAATTCATTTAATCTGACGATATCTCCACTATTTTTAATAAGTAGATTTGCCTTTTTATAAGTCATTCTAAGTATATAGTAAAATTCTTTTTCTCCCCCAGAAGTAATAATTCCAAGTGCTTTTTTAAAATACATCTCTTCTT
>CALEBD010000080.1 GCA_937944945.1 uncultured Clostridium sp.
ATACTTGTACTAATGGAAGTTGCGACTACATAGGATGTAATGTAAAAACATGTGCTTATAATGCAGGAAATGTATGTAGCTTAAATAATATATCAGTAACATCTAGTGCTGATTCAGCTAATTTATACTCTGAAACATATTGTTCAAGCTTTAAATGCAAATAATAATATTTACTTTTTATAGAAAGATAGACATCAAAATGTCTATCTTTTTTTAATTATAAATAAATTATCTAAATCAACGGACGAAGTCATTGGCTACATGAACAAAGTGATTTTTTTAATTTTATATTCACTTATCTATAGTCTAAATTTGTATATTATTTAACAAAACTTTAACATAAATTCACCTTTCTTTCGATTGACATTTTATGGTAATTATCACTATAATACTTGTATGTATGTGAGTATTTACTCACTATTTTTATGGTTCATATTGTGAGTGTTTACTCACTTTAATACTTTGGAAAAATATTATTTAATAATGTGTTAAATAAAAATTTTCTTATTAATAGTTTTGTTTTAATATGAAACTTCAAATTTTAGGAGAAATTTCAAATGCAACATTCTATTTTAAATTCATATAAGAAAGACATATTAGAAAATAAAACAATGACAGCCAAGTGTAAAAGGGTATTAGAAACTAGCATTGACCTTTTTGCTAAAAATGGGTATTCCAATACATCAACCAGTGAGATAGCAAAAATCGCAGGTGTTGCTGAGGGTACAATATTTAAACATTTCGGCACAAAAGAAAATTTACTACTTTCTTCGATTATGCCATTTATATTTGATTATGTTCTTCCAGAAATGATAATAGATTTTGAAGATGTTGAAATAAAGGATATATATCCTGACTTTAAATCATTTATACACGAACTTGTATATGAAAGATTTAATTTTATGAGTGAAAATTATAAAGTCGCTCACATCTTATTGGCAGAAGTTCTTTATCGTGAAGAACTAAGAATAAAAATTGTAGATGGTTTAAAATCTACTATAATGGACGGTTTTGACAAAATATTAAATTACTTTAAAGAAAATAAAATGATAAAAGACATTCCTAATGGACTTATCGTCAGAACTGTTATTTCAAATATAGGTGGCTATGTCGTGTTAAAGTATATTTTCGATCCTGATGGGAATTACAACGATGAAAAAGAGCTAAAATACATAGAAGAATTAATAGTTAATGCTTTTAGTTTATAATTACTTTGGGGCAGTTTGAGGAGGTTTAATTTTATGAAAAAAATATTTAATGTAGGGATAGATGTCGGTTCTACTACAGTTAAAATAGTCGTTTTAGATAAAGATACAGTTGTATTCAAAAAATATACAAGACATTTTTCAGACGTAAAAAAAGCCGTTAAAGAAGTTTTAATAGAAGTTTATGAAAAATTCGGGGATATCAGAATTTCTACTGTAGTAACTGGGTCTGGAGGAATAGATATCTCTAAGTATTTAGGTTTAAAATTTGTACAAGAGGTAATATCATCTACAAAAGCAATTGAAACCTTCAACCCAGAAACTGATGTTGTAATCGAACTTGGTGGTGAAGATGCAAAAATCACTTATTTAAGTGGTGGTATTGATCAAAGAATGAATGGTATCTGCGCTGGTGGTACTGGTGCATTTATAGACCAAATGGCAACTTTACTAAAAACAGATGCTGCTGGACTTAACGAAATGGCTAAAGATTATGAGGTTATCTATCCTATCGCCTCTAGATGTGGTGTCTTTGCAAAGACAGATATTCAGCCATTGATAAATGATGGTGCAAGAAAAGCTGATATAGCCATGAGTATATTTAATGCTGTCGTAGTTCAAACAGTCAGCGTTTTATCTTGTGGTAGAGCTATAGAAGGAAATGTAGCCTTTTTAGGAGGTCCTCTATACTTCTTATCAGAACTTAGAACAGCATTTAAAAATGTACTTAACTTGAGCGATGAAAATATAGTATTTCCAAAAGATGCACAGTTATATATCGCTATGGGTGCTTCAATATTAGCAAAAGATGAACCCGATATTAATTTATCAGATTTGATAAATAAAACAAAAAAAATCGAAGGTGTAAACTTATCTAATACAGAAGGTTTAGAGCCTCTATTCAAAAACAAACAAGAACATGACGAATTCATAAATAGACACAATAAATCTAAAGTTACTAAAAAAGATATAAAAAATATAAAAGGAAATTGCTTCTTAGGTATTGATGCCGGTTCTACAACTACAAAAGCCGCATTAATAGATGAAGATTGCAACTTAGTTTATACATATTATAGTAGTAACGAAGGTAGTCCCCTTCAAACTTCTATAAATATAGTAAAAGATATTTATAGCTGCCTGCCAAAAGATGTCCACATAGTTTCATCTTGCGTCACTGGATATGGTGAAGCTTTACTAAAAAAAGCGTTAAAAATAGATTATGGTGAAATAGAAACTATGGCTCACTACAAAGCAGCTAAATACTTTGACCCACAAGTAGACTTCATATTAGATATCGGAGGCCAAGATATGAAATGCCTTCATATAAAAGATGGAGTTATCGACAATATTATCCTTAATGAAGCTTGTTCTTCTGGTTGTGGTTCTTTCCTTGAAACTTTTGCAAAATCACTTTCTATGTCTATACAAGACTTTGCAAAAGAAGGTACATATTCACAACATCCAGTTGATTTAGGTTCTCGATGCACAGTCTTTATGAATTCTAGAGTTAAACAGGCACAAAAAGAAGGTGCTACAGTTGCCGATATATCATCAGGTCTTTCTTATTCAGTTATAAAAAACGCCTTATTCAAAGTTATAAAAATTAGAGATTTAAATGAACTTGGTAAAAACATAGTTGTACAAGGTGGTACTTTTTACAATGATTTAGTTTTAAGAAGCTTTGAAAAATTAATCGGCAGGGATGTAATTAGACCTGATATTTCTGGAATAATGGGTGCATTTGGTGCTGCTTTAATAAGTAAGGAAAAATACACTCCACAACATAAAACAGAATTTTTAAATTTAAAACAACTTGAAAACATCAAAGTAGATAATACAGTTCGTAGATGTAAAGGTTGCTCAAACAAATGTCTACTTACTATAAATAAATTCTCAGAAACTGAAATATTTGTATCTGGTAATAGATGCGAAAATGGTGCCGCTTTATATGGTGAAGAAAAACCTAACCCAAATAAAGAAAAACCAATAAATCTATTTGCATACAAATATGACAGATTATTTAAACATTATAAACCATTAAAATTGGAAGATGCACCACGAGGTGAAGTCGGTATTCCAAGGGTTTTAAATATGTATGAAGATTATCCATTCTGGTTCACTTTATTTACTAAATTAGGATTTAAAGTAACTCTATCAGGAAGATCTTCAAAAAAACTTTATGAAAGAGGTATGACTAGTATAGCCTCTGAAACAGTTTGTTACCCAGGTAAAATGGTCCATGGACATATCCAAAGTTTAATAGATAAAGGTGTTAAGACTATCTTCTACCCTGCTGTAACACACGAATACAGAGAAGATAAAACTTCAGACAACAACTACAATTGCCCTGTCGTTATATCTTATTCTGAAATAATAAAAAACAATGTTCCTGATATAAAGAAAAAGAATATTAAGTTTATAAATCCATTTATGACTTTAAATGATAAAGAAAACTTAAAACAAAGACTTTGTCAGGTCTTCTCTAATTATTTTTCAGAATTAAACATCTCAAAATCTGAAATTAGAGCTGCTGTTGATGCTGCAAGAGATGAAGAATTAGCATTTAAAGCAGATATAAGACATGCTGGCGAAGAAGCTGTTAAAAAAATAGAAAAAGAAAACTTAAAAGGTATAGTTTTAGCTGGTAGACCTTATCACCTTGACCCAGAAATTAACCATGGTATGCCAGAATTAATAAATTCACTTGATATGGCAGTACTTACAGAAGATAGTGTTTGTCATCTTGCACAAGTACAAAGACCTCTAAGAGTTGTCGACCAATGGGTATATCACTCTAGACTTTACAAAGCTGCTGAATTTACTAAAAAATACGATAACATAGAATTAGTTCAGCTAAACTCATTTGGATGCGGTCTTGATGCTGTAACAACAGAACAAGTTCAAGAAATACTAGCAGAAAAATCAAAAATATATACAGTAATAAAAATAGATGAAGGTAATAACTTAGGTGCAGCAAAAATAAGACTTCGTTCACTAAAAGCTGCTATGGCAGAAAGAGAAGCAAATAACATAAGTGTTAAAAATATAAAAGAAAATAAAATACATTACACTAAAAACGATAAATTTGATCCAAAACGTAAATTGCTAGTTCCTCAAATGTCTCCAATTCACTTCCAATTCATCCAAAAGGCTGTGAATTTAAGTGGTTGGAATGTAGAAATCCTTCAAGATACAAGTAGAGAGATTATCGAGGAAGGATTAAGATATGTAAATAATGATGCATGCTACCCTGCCATCATAGTTATAGGACAGTTAATAGGCGCTCTTAAATCAGGCAAATACGACTTAAACAACGTAGCTGTAGGTATAACTCAAACTGGTGGTGGTTGTAGAGCGACTAACTACATAGGTTTCTTACGTAAAGCTATGTATGAGGCAGGATTTAAAGATGTACCAGTTGTATCATTAAGTGCACAAGGCATAGAAGATAATGGTCTTAAAGAAAATATTTCACTACCACTACTAAATCGTGGCTTTATGGCTGTAGTTTATGGTGATTTATTTATGAAAGTATTATATAGAACTAGACCTTATGAAAAAGTCAAAGGAAGCGCAAATGCTTTATATGAAAAATGGGTTAAAATTTGTATGGATTCACTTGAAAGTGCTAAATTCTCTACTTTCAGTAAAAACATCAAAGCAATAATAAAAGATTTTGATAATCTAGAACTTCTAGATATCAAAAAACCTCGTGTTGGTCTTGTTGGAGAAATATTAGTAAAATTCCATCCAACTGCAAATAACAATATTGTCGACGTCCTTGAAAGAGAAGGGGCTGAGGCTGTAATGCCAGAGCTTGCTGGATTCTTCTTGTATTGTTCTCTAAACAATATATACAAAAAAGACCACAAACTAGAAGGTAGCGCTAAAGGTAAATTCTTTGCAAAATTCTTTATTGGTTTAGTTAGTTTCTACCAAAAAACTTACGTAAAAGAACTTAAAAAGAGCAAGAGATTTACTCCACCTGAAAGTATTTATGAATTAGCAGAAAAGACTAAAACATTAGTCTCTATCGGAAATCAAACTGGTGAAGGCTGGTTCTTACCAGGTGAAATGATAGAATTAATAGAAAGTGGTGTTGATAATATAGTTTGTATGCAACCATTTGGTTGTCTTCCTAACCACATAATTGGTAAGGGGCCTATAAAAGAATTAAAGGCTAGATATCCAAAAGCAAACATAATTCCAATAGACTACGACCCTTCTGCAAGTGAAGTTAACCAAATAAACAGAATAAAACTTATGCTATCAAGAGCATTTAAAAACTTAAAAGAAGAAGATAATACATCTAAAATATCTTCTAAAGCAAAAACTTTTACTGTTAATGATATTAAA
>CALEBD010000081.1 GCA_937944945.1 uncultured Clostridium sp.
ATTCTTACCTTTACGCCCAAACCAGTCAGTAAATGACATATTATTTACTCATTAACAATTTTCGTACTAATTCTCGAGACTCTTTACTATCACATAGTGGAATTAATACATAATTTAATGCATCTAATGTTGACCATCCATCATGAATTAATTCTGCAATCATTAAAGTTTCTCGAGTTGATACTGTTGTTGCAGCTTCCGCATTTTCTGCCATCCTACGAAGTTTAGCAGCAATAGAAGTAATCATATCAGCATCCTGTTTTTCAATATCACATCTCTTCATGAGAACTCGAGCTTCAATGTCTGCAGGAAGATATGTAAATTCGATTGGGAAGAAACGATTCTTTAATGCTTTATCAAGAGTTGAAGTACCAGTATATTCAATACCAATATTACAAGTTGATATAAAACATACTTCAGGATGAATAGGAATTTCACGAATGTCCTTAGAACCTGCAATTTCTACAGGCAAAGTCCTACGATGGTCAAGAGCAGGAAAAAGTATATTGAGGCAGGTAGCAGGCGCACGCGACAGCTCATCTAAAACAATAACTCCAGGTTTTTGAACATCTTGAGTAAATTTAGCATAGTCGAAGATAGACTTCCCCTCTTCGAGACGATGAACACCAAGTAAGTCTGATATAGGATCATGCATGGCACCCATATCATAAATAGTACAAGGAAGTCCTAATTGCTTACAAATTAATTCTACTACTTGTGTTTTACCAGATCCAGTAGGACCAGTTAGCATTGTATTTACACGTTTATAAATATTTCGAGTAAGTAGATAAAAAGTTTCATCCTTAATATAGAAACCATCTTTATCAATAGACATAGGAACTATATCAGGATTATTTTTAATTTGATATAAAACTTTTGACTTTAATTTAGCTTCTTCCTCTTCTATTTCTTCAGGAGTCTTATCTCTATTTTTGAGGTATTTTTGATATCCAGAATCTGCTTTAGGATCATCTGCTATTGAATACAAGTCTCCAGAATAGGAATAATACTTTTGAGTTGATGCAAAATTTAACTGTTTAGCATATAATCCAACTATACAACCAAAAGGATGTTGTACCCTATCAATTGTATACTGAGAAATAGATACAGCTAATTCATAAACAGGAGTTTTGTTAGGAAAATACTGCTTAGGCAATATTTGCCAAGTTCTTCGAGATCTAGTTTCAGTTAATTTACAATAAATTATCTCTGCCATTACTTATAATATGATAAATATTCAGAAGGACTAACAATACGATATTCTGTATTTTTAAAATCACTAAGTGTAAAAGAGTTTGTATAACTCATCATTGATCGAAGATAATGAACAAAATTCTCACACCATCCACTTAAAGAATACAAAATAGGTACTGTAACTTCTATTCCTTCTGCTGTTTTTAATTTTTGACTTCCAGTTTCTACTTGAGCTTTTTTAGTAGACATTCCGTAATAAACTCGGTCTCGAGCAATATATTCTCCTCGTACCCAATGTTCAATTACTTTACCACAAGCTTCTTCTGCTTGAGCAAAGATTTTGCCTACCATTACATAATCTGCACCTAATGCTAATGCTTTAATAATCTTATCATAATTATCAAACCCACCATCAGCTACAATAAATGGCAAAGATTCATATTTATGAGAAATATGCATAGCTTCTGCATCTTTAATTGCTTTTTCTATCTCCCACTTACGATCTACAACCTCTTTAATTAAAGAAGCCATAGCATAATGAACTCCTCCATTTGCAGAAGTAGTACATACTGATCCACCACCAATTCCAACACGTACAAAATCAATACCAGCTAAGGCATAATCTATATAAGTATCAGGATTTGCAATATTGCCTGCCATTAGTATAACATGACCTCCATATTTCTGTTTTACAGATTTACAAAGATCAATAAGCTTACGCATATGACCATTAGCAATATCTACGCATATATAAAATATTTCTTCCTCCTTAATTTCACCTAATTCTAGACCTGCAAATGTTTCAAATTCAGATAAACTTAAGGCCACAAAAGTTTTTGACATTAACTCATATCTAGTAGATAAATCTACTGAACGAGGAATTATAGTATTTATTTTATTATCCATAAATACCTGATAATTGCTCTCGTTAATTACTGAACTCATAGGAGCAGTAAACAACGGGAGCATATTATCAGCATTATATGGATTACATTGTTCACGATGTTCAATATCACTAATCCTAGCAGGTACTAAACAAATATCGTTCAATCCATATGTCATCTTTTAATCTTTTTTAGATTGTTTCTTTTCACGTTTTTCAGGGTCTTTAAACTTTTTTACCTTTTTACGATTAGGCTTAAAAGTTTCCTCTTCTTTACTAAATGTCTTATCAACTTGATAATCCCGAATAAACTTACCCATACTTATAAAAACAAAAAGAGGGAATTAATTCCCTCTTATTCAATGACTAACGAACCAGGAGCAAGTCCTAATTCTTTTTCAATCTCAGTTATTGTTTTAGTAACTTTAGGTTTACGAACTTTACGTTCCCAAGCCACTTCCATATTGTTTACATCCTTTAGATTGTAATACTGGCTTGTAGGCTTAAGAATACGTACAACTCTATAAGGACGATCTTCAGTAATATTATTAATATATCCTGAAGCAGCTAAATTACTTCCTAAGAAGTGCATCACTGTACCATTACTAAGTACAATTCCATACCGAATCATACCTGCATTTTCAAACTGAACGATTCGTCCAGGTACCAACTCTTTATGGAAGTTAGACTCTTTATCTTCAGATTTTTCCTCTGCAGCGTTTTCTTCTTCCTGTTCTCGTTCTTCTTTAGCTTCCATAATACACTTAGCCAAAATCTCTTTAGGAATATGCCGACTAAAAACCTGCATTAAAGGATGTTCAAAAATAGTTTTAAGATCGATCTCCTCTTTATCTTCTTCAGACTTATCAGTTTCCTCATCTTCGTCTTCCTTAAGAAATTCAAGAGCATGTGATAAATCATTAGTTGTATAGATTTTAGCATGATCTTCAACAAATTTATCAATTTCTTTTCGACCTTTAACATAGAAGAATGTTTTATCCTTCTTATCAATTAAAATTGAGAATTCTCCAAATGCAATAGGAAAAATAGGTGAGTTTCCAGCTTTGTAATCTAGACTTCCAAGAGCTAGAGCCAAAATAGGCATGTTTTCGGTTTTTACTAATAAATAACGCATTATATTAAATTTTATTTTTCTGTAGTTTTACAAACTTCTGTAATTTCATATACAGAATTTCTTGTTTTAAAACAATTTTTGCTAACAATTTCTACAACAGGAGATGTAGAGAATCCAAGTCCTATATATACTCTATGTCCTTTTGTAATAGGTTCAATTAGCCTACCTATTTTTTCATATCCAGTATTAATTCCATTAGGATGATGTCCTGGAACATAACTACAAGTATCATTGTCTGATAACTTAGTAATCTTAACTGTTTCTCCACGTTTGTAAGTAATTTTATCATAATAAATCTCTCTTACCTTTTGGAGTATTTCGTCTCGATGATCATCCTTATCGTAGATTGAACCTTCACAATCACATTGCTTTAGTAGAATTAAAAGTTCTACATTTACTTCATTAAGATTATTAGCTAGTTTTAGTATAGCTTTTTCAGGATTTGTCTGTTCAAGAATGTACATAGGCTGCATATGCCAACGAACTAATGAGATAATCGCGGTATGTAAATGTTCATCTACTTCTAACTTAACTAATAAATCTTTTGCAATTTCTGCACTTTTAATTGCATGGTTACTTGCATGATATAGGCCATCTTCTCCTTTCTTTGTTGTAAAAGCTTTGCCAACATCATGCAATAAAGCAGCATATACTAAAATTTCTCTAATTTCAGGTGATGCTAAATAATCAATAGTTTCATTTGAAATATGATCTAACGCACTTTGTACAACCATACAAGTATGTACAAAAGCATTACCCTCTTTGTGCCATATTTCATTTTGAGGTGTTTGTTTTAGTTTTTCTATTTCAGGGATTAAATCTAATTTTTCCCAATGAAATGCATTTTCAGTTGAATCGTATAATTTCATATATAATAATTTACTAAACTTCATTTTCATCAAATTCAAGTCTGTAATAATTTTTATGAGAACATATTACAGTTCCTGTTTGTTTTTCAAGATCTACTCCAACTAAACCTATAAAATTATTACATTCTCTACATATACCTGAACAAATATGTGGTTTAAGACCATCACGAATAGCCTGTTTTATACTTTCTCTTTCAAAATCATCTACAGAATAAATATCACATTCTATAAATTTATTCATATCGTCGGTAGGAAAATATTTTTGAACTTTATATAATATCATAGTTATATTTATTTAGTATCCCTGGCAGGACTCCAACCTGCGACCCAGATCTTAGAAGGATCTTGCTCTATGCAGCTGAGCTACAGGGACTTACGTATTTAAATATAGTCAAAAATTTTTATCAAAATAAGTTCAATAGCTTCTTCAATAGTTAAAGCTGTAGGAGCTATTCTACAACTTGTGTATGGAGGAAGCCAAATTTTTGCACTATATCCAATAGGAAAAGTTTCTTCTTTATTCCAACACACTCTTGTTTCAATAAATATTTGTTTTTCTATAGCTAACCATTCTTGAAGTTTTATTATATCGTCAGGTCCATTATAACCTTTAAGTTTCATTAATTCATATATACTAGACATGTGTAATTAAATATTCATATGCTTGATTAATTTCAATAAATTTTTCCTTAGAACCTCCTTTATCAGGATGATATTGAAAACACAACTTACGATAAGCAGTTTTAATGATACTTTTATCTTTAGTAATACTAATTCCAAGAATTTTATAATATCTATCTATACTAGTTTGATTTTGAAATTGTTGGTTATTATAATTCCTTCTTTGGTATCTTTCTTGTCTATATTTATATTTAAAATATCCTTGATA
>CALEBD010000082.1 GCA_937944945.1 uncultured Clostridium sp.
CAGTTAGAGAACATACTAAAGAAGAACTTGATGAAGAAGGTAATGTTATTACTCCTGAACAACATATAATAACTGATTATAGAGAAGATACATTTAGATTCCCAGTACCTAGAGCAGATAAGAATGAAGATACATTATCGTTACCTGCTAGGTTGCGAGGTAAGTATATGATTTGTGATTATGAGTTAGATTCTGATATAGACCATACTTTTGAAATACCATAGATTACAACAACATACAGAAATTCATTAATTTGATATGAAAAGTAAAAAGAAAACAAAAGTACCAGCATATGCATTTGGAACTCAATTCAAAGAAATTGGAAACAACCTGCTTGGAAATGCTCCCGATATATTAAATACTTTAACTACTCCTTTTTAGAAATCTAACGCTACTACAGGAGGACAAGCTGCTGCACAATCTGTAAGTGACATAGCTAGTGGTGCAGCTACTGGCTTCCAAGTTGCTGGTCCAATTGGTGCTGCAGTAGGAGCTGGTATAGGGCTAATAGGCAGATCTGGTGAAGAAGCTGAAATGACTTCGTTCACAGATTATGATGAAGGTAGTCTTGGTAGTGGTCTAATTGGAGCATTCGGTAATAGAAGATTACGTAGAAAGAGAGCAGCAATTAAGAAGAATGCTTATAGTAATAGAGCTGCTGTACAAGGTACTAATTACCTACAAAGTGAAGCGTATGATGATATGATAGGGATGAATACAGATACTATGGCTAATGGAGGAGTGTCTTCCTCTTTAGCTTATGTAGATGATGGTGAATTAATATAGACTCCAGATGGAAGTATAAGTAAAGTACCAGAGAATAATAATCCTACTGATAGTAATTTAGTTAGTTTACCTGAAGGCAGTAGAGTATTAAGTGATAAGCTTAAAGTACCTGGTAGAAAAGAAACATTTGCACAACTTGGTGAGAAAATGATGGCAAAAAAGAAAAGTAAGTATAATGACAGATTTGCAGAGAATGCAGCAAAACTAAATGAAATGAACAATAATATGATTCATGATCAGTTGTTTGCTATGTAGGCATCTGTTAAACAAAGTAAAGGTATTAAACCTAAGACTAAGTAGATACAAGCAGCTGCTTTAGGTGATGAAATTAAACCTGGTTTAGGAGATAGAATAGTAGATGCTATCTATAATCCTAATCGTAAATGGGGAGCTGGAGTACAATGGGGAACTGGTAATAATCAATGGTATCATGTGCCTGTTAATCCTAGTAATACTCAAACTACTTCAAGTAGACGTAGAACTACTTCTTCTACAAGTACAGGATTAATTGATGAAGGTAAACCAGAATTACCATTTACTTGGTATGGTACAGTTAATCCGCTGAAACCAAAACATCCAGAGTTACTAACTGCTACTAATAGTGAAATGGTAGGTTTAGGAGACGCCCTTATTTCTCAAGCAGATAAGGTTACTACTTTACCTAAAAGTAATGCTTATAGTAAACCTGAGCCTGATAATAATAAATTTAATTGGAGTTCTGCTTTGTCAGGGATAGCTTCTTTAACTCCTATTATGTCTAATCTATTTACTGGTAGACCTGAAACAGTTGATGCAGTATATAATCCTTATGCTACTAGTATTAGTAATACGATGCGTAGACGTAGAT
>CALEBD010000083.1 GCA_937944945.1 uncultured Clostridium sp.
TGGTGGTACTCATATTCAGAATACTAGTGAGATTAAAAACTTTGCCATTTTCTCTGTAGAATCAAAGGGAAGTAATGTTTATCGTATAGAAGCTTGTACAAATGATGCAGTAGAAGATACTTTGTTAGAAACTATTAAACCATATAATGATGAAAAAATTAAATTATTAATGAAAGCTAAAAATATCATAGCAAAAGCTAAGCAAGAAAATATTATATTAAATTTTGACATATAAAATGAGGGGAGAAGGATATATATGAGACAAATATATAATTTTAATACTAAATGGGGATTTTCTAAAGAAGCTGTAGAAGCACCAACTACAATGCCTGAAAGATGGAATTGGGTTAACCTACCTCATACTTGGAACAATATAGATGGACAAGATGGTGGAAATGACCTTTATAGAGGAACTGCTTTCTATGCAAAAGAACTTGAAAAAATGGATTTACCAAAAGCTGATAGATATTTCTTAGAAATACAAGGTGCAAACTCTTCAGCAATAGTATATGTAAATGGTAAAAAATTAGCTAACCACGACGGAGGTTATTCAACTTGGAGAGTTGATATAACTGATGTATTAGAAGATAAAAACTTATTTGTGTTCGAATTAGATAACTCTGCAAATGATAGAGTATATCCACAAAATGCAGACTTCACTTTCTATGGTGGTATATACAGAGATTTAAATATAATCGCTGTAAGTGAATCACACTTTGATTTAGAATACTACGGAACACCTGGTATAAAAGTAACTCCAGAAGTAGTAGGTGAAAATGCTAAAGTTGAAGTTGAAGTATTCGTTAAAAACGTAAAAGAAAATCAAAAATTAGTATATACATTAAAAGATGAAGAAGGAAATGTTGTTGCAGAACAAGAAACACCTGCTTCACAAACTGTAGCATCTTTCGAAATAGAAAACGTACATTTATGGCATGGTAGAAAAGATCCATATCTTTATACTGCAGAAGTTTATTTAAAATCAGAAGATGAAGTTTTAGACAACGTAAGCGCAAGATTTGGATGCCGTACTTTTGAAATACACCCAGAAAACGGATTTATATTAAATGGGGAAGAATATCCATTAAGAGGTGTATCTCGTCACCAAGATAGATGGGGAGTAGGTAATGCATTACTTAAAGAACATCACGACGAAGACATGGACTTAATATGTGAAGTTGGAGCAACTACAATAAGACTTGCTCACTACCAACATGACCAATACTTCTACGATTTATGTGATGAAAGAGGTATGGTAGTATGGGCTGAAATACCATACATATCAACTCATATGCCAAATGGTAGAGAAAATACAATATCTCAAATGAAAGAATTAGTAGCTCAAAACTACAACCATCCATCAATAGTTGTATGGGGATTATCAAATGAAATAACTATAGGTGGAGAAGATGATCCAGACTTAGTTGAAAATCACCGTATATTAAATGACTTAGTTCATGAAATGGACAAAACTCGTTTAACAACTATAGCGTGTGTATCTATGTGTAGTATGGACAATGAATATGTACAAATACCAGATGTAGTATCATACAATCACTACTTCGGATGGTATGGAGGAGATACTTCTCAAAATGGACCTTGGTTTGATGAGTTCCATGCTAAACATCCAAATATACCAATAGGTTGTAGTGAATATGGTTGTGAAGCATTAAACTGGCATACTTCTAACCCAGAACAAGGTGACTATACAGAAGAATATCAAGCATACTACCACGAAGAATTAATAAAACAATTCTTCACAAGAAAATATATGTGGGCAACACATGTATGGAATATGTTTGACTTTGGTGCAGATGCAAGAAATGAAGGTGGAGAAAATGGACAAAACCACAAAGGTTTAGTTACATTTGACCGTAAATATAAAAAGGATTCATTCTACGCTTACAAAGCTTGGTTATCAGATGATCCATTCGTACACATCTGTGGTAAAAGATATGTAGACAGAGTAGAAGAAACTACAAAAGTAACTGTTTACTCAAACCAACCAGAAGTAGAGTTATTTGCTAATGGTGTTAGTTTAGGAAAACAAACTTCACCAGAACACTTCTTCTATTTTGAAGTACCAAATATAGGTGAAACTACTTTAGTAGCTGTAGCTGGAGAATGCAGAGATGAAAGCTTCATAAGAAAAGTAGAAGTATTCAATGAAGATTATCGATTAAAAGAAACAGGAGCTATATTAAACTGGTTTGATATTAATGAAAGAGAAGGATACTTATCTCTTAATAGTAAAATAGAAGATATAATGAAATCAGAAGAAGGCGCAAAATTATTTATGGAATTTATGAAGAGTGGCGGTTCTGGTTGGGGAAATAACTCAACAAATGAAACTGAAGAAGAAGTAAAGAAAAAAATGAAGATGTTAGGAGCATTTAAAGTTCTTAGATATATAAGTCTTCTTAGTGCTACAAATGTAGACTTTACAAAAGAACAATTACTTGACTTAAATGATAAATTAAATCAAATTGCACAATAAAATACTAACTTTTTAAAATTATAAATGAAAACGACTTATATATAAGTCGTTTTTATTTTTAGAATAAGACAATAAATATCGGATATATTAATAAAAA
>CALEBD010000084.1 GCA_937944945.1 uncultured Clostridium sp.
ATATGCGTTCTCTATAAGGGGCTTTAAAATTATGCTAAAACAGTTAAATATTTTGATTTATCAACAGTTACGTTTGTATTATTTTTAAAGTAATCTATTATTATATCAGGCATTTCCATTAAGATTTCTTTTACAACTTTACATTCTGTGTAGAATTCGTATCCACCAGCACCACTAGCTCTGTAGTTATTCATAACTAATTTAAGAGTAGTGTCGTGATCTAATTCTTTCCCATTATAAACTATAGAAGTTACTCTGTTTCCTACTTCTTTTGTTATGTCAAATGTGTAGTTTAAGTTAGCGAAATAATCGTAGTTATAATGCTCAACTTTAGGTTTTAAGAATCTATCAGATATAGTTACTTCACCGTCTTTGAAGTCGAAGTAGCTAGCACATCTTTCTAAAGCAAGCTCTAAGTATTTTCTGTTAACTTCATATACTACTAATGTATTTGGGTACGGGTAAGTCGACATTATATCTCTTACAGTTACGTTTTTCTCGAACCCTTTTATAACATTTGCAAAAGAAGTACAAGCAATGTCAGCACCACTTTCACTTAATTGGATTTGGTTTATAAAGTTAGCAAGAGATGAACCGTTTAAAGCCATGTCTAAGTGAGCTGAAGGTTGTAACTCTGCATCTAAGAACCCAACTGGAGTATCAAGCCACTGTTGAACTTTTTCTTCTAGAGGTAAGAATTTATCGTACATTTCCTTGTTAGGGCTAAGCTCAACATCTATTAATTTTGAAGTTACTTTTTGGATTTGATCGTTGTCAAATTCTAAGTTTAACTCTATGAATTTACTTCCGTTGTGTGGAGTTTGAACTATATGAGTACCATGTAAGTCTATATCAGATATCTCCATGTGTTGGTGACCAGTTAATAATAAATCAAACCCAAGTTCATGACATATCTTATAAGCTACGTTTTCTTTAGTTTCGCTTAGTTTTTTGTGAGAATCTAAGTCGTACTCGAACCCACCATGATAAACACCTATTAATACATCAACATTACCTTTTAATTCATCATAATAAGGTTTTATAGATGATATAGTATCGTTTATAGTGAAGTTAGCTAAGTTTTCAGCTCTCTCCCAAATATTTATAAAATCAGTAGTAAATCCTATGATACCAACTTTTAATCCGTTCTCTAAAGTTTTTATATCGTAAGGGAATATACCAAGTTCGTTTGTTTTATCATCTACATTTGCACATAAACACTTAGCGTCTAAGTTGCAAAGGTATTTTTTAAGATAATCAAATCCGTAGTTAAAGTCGTGGTTACCAAGAGTTATATAGTCGTATCCAGCTTTATTGAATATAGTAGCTATTGGATGAACATCAAACTCAGCAGTACTAAAAAATGCACCAAGAGTCATATCCAGACCGTCGCAGAGCTTCTTCA
>CALEBD010000085.1 GCA_937944945.1 uncultured Clostridium sp.
AAAATTTAATAAATTAGCTTCAAAGCCCTTATCTATTATTACTGCTACTTCGATTTGCTGCGTTATCAAGAGAATATCGTAGTCTTTTTCTTTTACTTTGGTAGTTTCTATATCTTCAAGATTGTCTATACTTTTTATAATTTCATTTGAGGCGTATGATTTATCTTTGTCGACTATGCCCACTTTGTATTTATATTCTGTTCCAAATTCAAAACTGAAAAAAACTACTATAAATGCTGGCATAATTATCCCGATTAGTATGTAGCTTTTTTTCTTCATCAATAACTTTACTGTGTTTAATATTAGCTTAATCAACACTTCCACCTTCTTTCAGTTTCGATATTATATTTCCTAATATAATCATTAAAACAGAGGCTCCAAGAGATATCCCTATTGCCATTTTATAATAAGGTGTGTCTATGTTGTAGTTTAGTCCTAGAAGTGATATATTTACCCAATAATTAGGCATTAGCTGGCACAGAAAACTCGTTATTCTTGCTGATTTTACCAAACAAAGTGGTACATAAGAACCACCCAAAAACCCCATCACAATTATCAACATGTTACTAAATGTATAGGCAGTCTTTTGATCATCAAACACCATATACATAAATATTCCTAGGACAGAACTAAATATTATAAATGAGATCAAGACAAGTAAAATATATGTAGTATTTTCTCCCCAATCTACATCAAATAGCTTTGTCGAGCAAATGTATACGATTAAGATTTGCATAAGCCCAATAATTATTCCAAGAGCAATTTTTGAGATAATTATATTTATTTTTTTAATATTTGATACTCTCAATCTAGTCATTGTATGTAAAAATTTCTCCTTATACATTGAAATTGATGTAATTGTAGATATGTATAATATAATCAGAGTCAGCTCCACAAAGGTGTAATATGTAAATGAGTTGACCTCATCATATCCTATTCCTTCTAACTTAATTTCTGTATTGATTTTTGAAACTTTAGTTGAATCAGTCTTTGCAATATAGTGGATAAATGTGTACTTTTTCATGTACTGCTCGTATAAATTTCTAAATACCTTGCTTTCGGTGCTTTCTTCATTTTCATTTCTAAAATAATCTATATCATCACCATCAATATTTATAAAGCAAATAGCCTCATTCTTATTTACAATTTGTGTAGCTTTCTCAATATCATTACTCTGCACAAATTTTATATCGCTAGTCTTTTGAAATTCTGTAATAAAATCATAAAAAACTTGCACATTGTTGTTTTTCCCACCGTTGTTTTCTATATTGTAATATATAGTTTTTCCAGAAAATATATTCTTGTCCATGCTCATAAGACCGTTTAGTGACTTTCCCATCACAAATATAAGAATGACTGGAAATATGAGCATTGTAATTACATCAGTTTTATTTCTGAAAAACTGTATTATTTCCTTTTTTATTAAAGTTAATAAAATCAACTCTATCCCCCTCTAATCTCTTAATTTCTTTCCAGTCAAATCTAAAAATACAGTTTCTAAAGTCGGCAATTCGTCTTTTATACTTTCGATTACCCCACCATTATTAAAAATTGTATTTACGAGTTTTTGAAGTATATTTATATCTTTGTTATAATTGCACCTTATCTCATTTCCATTTACATCTACACTATATATCCCCTTGATTTTTTTTATATGATTTTCAATTCCTTCTATTTCATTTTTAAGCATTATTGTGTAAATGTTGTACTTGAGTAAATTCGATTTAATGTCGCCTGTTGTCCCTTGTGCAATTATTTTTCCTTTATCGATTATGCATATCTCGTCACAAAGTTCTTCTACTTCCTCCATATAATGTGATGTATAAATTATGCTCGCCCCATTTTTGTTTAATTGTTTTACTGATTCCAAAATGTGATTTCTGGATTGTGGATCTATTCCGACTGTCGGTTCATCCATTATGATAAGCTCTGGTGTGTGAGCTATTGCACAGGCAAGGTGCAATCTTCTCAACATCCCTCCAGAAAACTCCGACGCCTTTTTATCTTTATACTCACTAAGTTCTGTAAATTCTAATGCATGTTTTACCCTTGTTTTTAATTCTTTTCCTTTAAATGAATATAGTGAGCAGAAAAACGACACGTTTTCATAAGCTGTGAAACTAGGATAAATTGCGATATCTTGTGTTATTATTCCCAAGTGTTTTTTGTACTTATTTATATTTGTCTGGTTTTCATCAAATACTATTTTTCCACTGTCCTTTTTTTCAATTCCTGCAATCATCTTGATTAATGTACTTTTTCCTGCTCCATTTGGACCCAAAAGCCCATATATTTCTCCTTGTTTTATAGAGAAACTAATTCCTTTTACTGCCTCTACATGGTTATATGATTTGTATAAATTCTCTACCTGGAGAATATACATCAGACCTCCTCCTTTACTTTTTAACCAAGTTACTGTTGATTTCTTTTATGCTTACTGATTCTGCAAATTTATTTCTTATACATACTTCTTCACAAGATACATTTTCACAGTTAATGCAAGGATTTGTATCAAATTGATTTAATAACTTTCTTGCACCATAAAAGTTCCCGACAGATAACCTTCTATTTATATCTCTTATTGGAATATTGTTTTTACATGATTTTTGGCATCTAGGATTCATACAATATTGGCACTTCATTGCTAATTTTCCAATTTTGTCTTCATTTTTATCAGAACTTAATTTTAAGTTTTTTCCTGTGTACGGTTTTTTCACCATTGTTACATAATCGCCTTTGATGTATTTCGCTTCATATTCTTGCATATTGCACTCTCTCAAAATAAGATTTGCTACACTTATCCCAGATACAGTTACAGCCGGTGTTCCTGTTCCCATAACTGTTGATTCGCCACAGTTATAAAGCCCTTCTATTTCGCCTTTAGTCTTTAAACGTTTTAACATATGTTGACCTAGCTGTTGTTTTGGACCTGCGACTGCTCCCTTTTCTTTCATAACAAGTCTTTGTAGAGTTGCAGGTGTGCTTAGTTCTACATGACATAGTGCATCTTTAAATCCTGGGAATCTCTTTTCTATTAAATCTAATATTCTGTTCTTTTCTTCTTGTTTTTGTTTAAAATATGCTTCGGTGTGATAATCTCCTTTTGGATTTATCCATTCTTTGAAAGTTGGTCCTATTGCAATTACAGTTTGGTATCCTTTTGGACAAAGTGTGTAGTCGTCTTTTCCCAATATATAAAGCGTTACTTCGCCTTCATCTATTTTTTCTGTATCTCCTATAAGCATCTCGATTGGTAGTGTATCTTCTGGGATTACGTCTTCTTTTACTAATGTGAATAATACTAATGATGGATATGTCGGGATAAGTGAATTTGCCCATTCTCTTCCCTTTTTCATAAATTTTTGTCTATTAAGTTGTTGTATAAGTTCCACACATTACCTGAATTAACTACTCTGTCACATTTTATAATACTTCCGTCGTCTAGCTTTACTCCAGCTACCTTGTCGTTTTCTATCAGTATTTTTTTGACTTGCTTGTTATAAATCATATCGCCGTTATTTTCTTCAATTACTTTTTCAAGTTTACCAACTAAATTTAATGTTGAACCTGCTGGGTAATAACTTCCTCCAATATGGTTGTCGACAAACATAACAGCCGCAAGTATGGCAGGTGTTTCTTTTACATTTGTATAACAATATGTAGATGTTAATTTATTAAAAAAATCGAATACTTCTTTAGACTTGAAGTATTTTTTCAATATATGCTCTGTGTTTTTATTCATATATCCTAAAAACTTCAAATATGCTTTTGGAGCACTTTTCAACTGCATTAAGCCCTGTTCCTTTGTGACTACATCTGGTGTTGTGAATGTCGGTTGGTTTGCTATAACTTTTAAATATAAATCTGTTGAGTCGTGATAAAACTTTTTAAATCCTTCCTTCTCATCTGGAAAAATCTCTCCCAATTGCTCTACAAATTTATCTATATCTTCATAAAATATTATTTTGTGTCCGTTAAAATGAATTGCATATAAACTATCGTGTTTTAAAATATCTATCGGTTCTTCTAATGAATTAAATACAAATCTATGTGGATTAAACCCTATTTCTCCAAATCCATAAATCATAGCTGATCCTTGCTCAAAAATAACGTCATCTCGTTTAAATATTCCACAAGAACCTCCTGGCTTAAATTGTGCCTCTACTACAGTAACCTTAAAGCCCTTCTTTGCTAAAAGTGCAGCCCCTGTAAGACCTGAAATTCCTGCTCCGATAAAAACAACTTCTTTTTTCATAAATATCAATCTCCTTATATTATCTATTTTTCATGTATTATTAATATCTATGAATTGAGATTTCTCACTATTACAACGTGAAATAAAAATTCACTACGTTCATGGTGCTAATGTTCTCCACTAAATTTATAATATTTACTCTCCTTAAAATAAAAAGAGATGACTGAAATTTTACATCAATTTCGGCCATCTCTTTTTATTTTAATTTTTTTCCCACAACAGTATATATAAATTTACCTAGTTTTTTATTTTCTACTACATCAAATCCATTTTTCATCATTAAGTTTGAAATTCCATTTTTATTTGCTGCATGGCAATCACCACTATTTATTAACTTAAATATAATATGGTTATAAATCCATCCTCCGATACCTCCTACCCCTGTATCAGAAAGTATATATATTCCACCAGGTTTTAATACGCGGTATACCTCTTGCATAGCTTTATCTGAATCAGGATAGTGATGAAAACTTTGGATGCATGTCACAACATCAAAATAATTATCTTCATATGGCAACTCATCAGATCTTCCTTTTACAAGTGTTGTACCTCGAATATTTTTTGCTCTTGCTTGTTTTAACATTCCCTCTGATAAATCTAATCCATGATATTCTGCCTCTTTTTTATCAGATAATAGGTTGAGAAGATATCCTGTTCCACACCCAACATCTAATAATTTATTATAATTTACATCTTTTAAATACTTGACAGTATCATTACAACTAACCTTTGCAGGACCAGAATAATACATACTATTATTTTCATCATATACTTCTGCTTGACCATCAAAATGCTGTTCTGATAACTTTATGTAATCTTTCATGATATACCCCCTTCAAATATTTAATTCTAAAATTATTCTTCTTTAATTCTAATTTTAGCACACTTTAAAAGTTAATGAATATCATTTTCATTTATTTTATAAAAAATATA
>CALEBD010000086.1 GCA_937944945.1 uncultured Clostridium sp.
TGCTGGTAATCCTGGTAAGGGTTATTGGAAGCAAGTACGAGATGCAGAAGTACGTAACATGGGTTATAAAGGTCACGTATTTACTGGTGCATATCCTATTGTTGAACAGGCTCGTAAAGTAGTAGAAGATGCAGAATATGATTATGCTATCATCGAAAACGATAACCTGTACTTGAGCAATGATAATCAGTATATCAAGACTACTCCGTTGACTACGGAAGTTTATTGTCCTAGTTTAGTTGATTCTATTGTAGATAAGGGTATTCAGTCATTTATTGCTGGTAAGACAATTGCCTAATCCACGTTAGAGAGATTGAATTTGGGATAAGATTCCTTTTACAAACTACAGAAGTGGAGTTGTGGAATATTCCACTCTCCACTTTTTTTATTGTTGATATATGGACAAATTAACAAATATACAAATAGATGGTGATAAACTGACCTTTAAGATAGAGACTGAAGTAGACCTTAGTAGCTATAGTAAGGAGGTTTATATAGATGAAGTATGGAATTTAAAGAACATACTTGAAGACAGTCCTATACATAACATTAGCTTTTCTGAGAATATTACAGTAGATTCCGAAAATAATGTAACTGTAACTAATGACGATATTCTAGAATTAGATTGGAATATGAAATACGTTACTTTGAGATGTTTTACGGAATAGGAAGAAATACATTTTCATGGCATATACTACAATCCTTCAATTGTATATATGGCAGAGATTAGGAAATTACATACTCACTGCTCAACTTGTTTAGATGATCAGACTATGCAGAACATAATGTTAGTAGTCTTTAAGAGATAGTTGCTTGAGTATGCTTTAGCATCCGATTATTATCGTGATGCTTTACAATTATATGTAGATATCTGTAGATTACTTGAGATATCTATTAAACCAAAATGTGCAGCTAGTACTTGCTGTAACAATGCTATTCTTACTCAGAAAGGTGATTGTTTCAATACAGAGAATGACAAGTGTCTTCACTTAGAGAAAGAGCGTAACTCTGCTACTTTATTTAGTGGTATTTGTTACTCTTGTTCTAACAATACTTGCAGTACAGGAAATTGCAGTAATAGTTATTGTAAATTATAAAATAAATAGATATGATACAAAAGTGTGATGGTGTAAAGATATTAGACTTAGAAGAGAAGCTTGAAGCTACAGGTAGTGAATACATTGTTACTGCAGAAAAAGATAATAACTACAAATTACCGCTTGAATCTGTAGCTGATATAGTTATAGGTAATTCTAAGTTTAAAGCTGCAATTAAGGATGTATATGAATCAAGTACACCTACTGCATCTGTATCTTTGGATAAAGACCAATTCCTATTCTCATTTGGTATACCTGCAGGTAGAACAGGAGATGCAGGTAAGGACGGTAAAGATGGTAAAGATGGTAAAGATGGTAAAGATGGTATTGATGGTGTACCAGGTATAGATGGAGATACTACTAGAGTAGTAATAGCGTATAAGTCTACTAAAACTATACAAAGACCTGATACTCCTGTAGGTGGTAGTTGGGATTATGATACTAACACTATAACATATCCTGAAGGATGGTCTGGTAGTGATAGTAATCCTAATGGTTATGTATGGATGTCTAGTGCTACATTCTCTAGTAAAGGTACAATTGTAGTTCCCTGGAGTACACCAGTGAGACTTACTGGAGCAGATGGTCATGATGGAGCTGATGGTAGTAATATTGAATTCGTGTATAAGCTTACTGTAACTAGTTTAGTTACACCTACTAAACCTACAGGTAACAGCCAGACTGAAGCTATTAGACAAGGGTGGACTGATCATCCTACAGGTATTAGCGAACAATATCAATGTGAATGGGTTTGTTCACATAACTTACAAACTGATGGTAGTTGGAGTGAGTGGAGTGATCCTACTATTTGGTCTAAATGGGGAGTAAATGGTAAAGACGGTGATGGAGTAGAGTATATATATCAGCGTACTAAATTACCTGCTTCTCCTCAAGAGATTACAGATAACAATCCAGATCAAGATGAGTATATACCTCAATCAGCTCCTGGTGAACAACCTTGGACAGATAATCCTAAGGGAGTAAGTGAAGAGTTTAAATATGAATGGGTTAGTAAAAGAAAGTATAAAGGTGATACTCACAAATGGGGTAACTTTAGTTCTCCGTCATTATGGGCTAAATGGGGAGATGATGGTCAAGATGGTCAACACCTTAGAGTAATGTATACTAAGACATCTGGTAGTGATGTTAAACCTAGAGATCCGGATAGATTGAATATTAATCCTGGTAGTATCTGGGGTGTAGGTATGCCTACTGCAACTGGTAAAGAAGCAATATGGGGTATTCAAGCTTTAGTTACTTTTGATAATAAGTTAGTAATTGATGAATCTCTGCCTGAAGACGAAAGAGGTTGGTAGGGTCCTTATTTAATTACAGGTGTACCTGGTCTTGATGGTAATAATTTCAATTATCAAGTAGAAGCATTTAAATAGAGCTAGACTCAACCTGAGAAGCCTACTAGTAATGACCCATATAATCCTGGTGATGGTTGGGTACTTACTCCTGATATGTCTACTGGTATATGGTGGAAATGTATAGCATTAGTTCAAGGCGAAACAGGTACAGTAATAGAATGGGGAGCTGTAGTAAAAGTAACCGGGCAGGGGGTTATCATTAAAGGCACTTTAGATTCTACAGATGATCTTCCAACTAGTGGTAATGAAATAGGAGACGGTTGGGTTATTGATGGCTTCTTATGGGTATGGAATGGTAGTGACTGGGTAAATGTAGGTAAGGTTCGAGGCATGGATGGTAACTACTATGAATACAGATTTGCTAGAAACAATAGTTGGAGTTCAGCTCCTTCGTTAGACCAAGACACTCGTTATCCTTCTGGTTGGAGTTCTTCAGCTCCTGCTTTAAGTGATGGTAAAGTCTTATGGGCTACTTTTGCTTATATCAATGGTAGTGATAATACTATGATAGAAGACTGGTGCGATCCATACTACATGACTGGCATGACTGGTGATAACGGTGGTTCAGGTGTTCCTGGAGTAGGTTATGAAGTTAGATACTGTAAAGGTACTGAAACTACTTATACAGGAGAACAATGGAGCGACACTATGAAGCGTAAGAGAGATCCAGAAGGTTGGTCTACAGATGTTCCTGAGTTAGTTAGTGGTGATGAATATAACTACATATGGTTTATTCAATGTAGAATAATAAATGACGAATTAGAGTCTGGTCAACATTGGTCTAAGCCTAATCCTATGGGAGGTATAATTACTCCAGATCCAGTAGGTTCACAACCTATAGCATATCCAGCTGGTATATATAGCACTAGTACTCCGTACATTAATGATGGAGAGAAAGCTCCTTATGTATATGATACTAGTGATGGTAACTATTACTTCTTGAAATCAGTAATGACGTGGATTGGTACTCAATAGAATAATGTATCTCCAGCTACAGATACATCCGGTGCATGGACTGTATTAGAGAATTATGAGGCTATCTATACTGACTTACTTATTGCACCTAACTCATTAGTAGGTGGAGCTGTATTTAATAATAACCTGATGTTCTCACAAAGAGGTAAGAATGCTAGTGGTGGTGATAGTTCTGAATATCATTTGATTAATACTTCAGATCCTATGAACACTTCTAACTCATTTAGACCTAATTTCTTGTTAGACTTTGAGAATGGTGAAGCTTATTTTGGAGCTGGAGGTGTACATTTAGCTGCAGATTCTAATAATAGTTCTATAACTTTATCTAATGCAGACTCTAGTTCTGGAGGTAGTACAACTACTTTGGATTTACATGGTTTTAGTCATTCAAAGATTGATAACAGTAATTCTTCTAATAATGTTTCTATGCAATTGGATGATTCTGGTTTACTGATGTTTACCAAAGGATCTTCTAATGCATTTGCAGTTAATAACAGCGGTTTAGACTATACGGTTAGTACTAAGCATCAATTAACTATTAATTCTGACGGAAGCGGTTCTTTAGCAGATGGTAAAATCGCTTGGAATTCCTCTGGAGAAATTAATGAACTCAATGTAGGAGATAGTACTAACGGTAAAGTAATATTAGTAGGTGATAGTTTTAGTGGACTGAGAGTGCCTCAATCTACAGACCCAGACTTTTATCTAATAGATATATACGGAACTTAGGATTAGTCTCCTAACGAAGGAAACATATATGTTAGATGTAGTAATGGTTCATAGATATCTATATCTGGAGATGGTAATATATATATACAAAAAGTATTAGGAAGTGACACCTATTCTGCTAGAT
>CALEBD010000087.1 GCA_937944945.1 uncultured Clostridium sp.
TCTATCCAGCTGAGCTAATCGCACATATCACTGTTCCTCAACAGCGAATTTAATTATATAGGATGAATTGAAAATTGTCAACACCCAAAATTAAAAAAATGAAAAAATTTAAAAAATACCCAAAAACATTAGAAAATGTACTATAATATAACTAAGCTCATAAATAAAAATTCAAAGGGGGAGTAACTAAATGAGTAAAAGTTTTCAAATGTTTAAGAAAAGATGTGGTAAAGTAATTATAACAGCTGGGTTAATAGTAGCTACAACAGTATCTGTTTATGCAGATAATACTGCTCTAGCAAATGCAAATGTTGAAACTGGTACAAAAACTAAAGTGGAAAAAGTTTTAGCACAAGATTCAAAAATAACTATAAAAGTAGGAGAAGTTAAAGTAGGAAATAGTAGATTAAACGTTAGAAATAAAGCATCATTATCTGGTAAAATAATAGGAAAATTATATACAGGTAATAAAGTAGAAATTGTTGGGGAAAATTCAAATTGGTATGAAATAAATTATAAAGGTGGAACAGCTTATATATCTAAAAAATATGTTAAAACATCTTCAACTACAGTAACAGAAGTAGAAGATTGTAGTGATGTATTCAAAGCACAAATTAGCTTTGATGTAAGAACTGGACCATCAACTTCTTATGCAAAAATAGGAAAATTAGTTGCGGGACAAGTATTCCAAGTTACAGGTAAATGTTCTAATGGTTGGTATCAAATAAAATTCGGTAGCAAAGTAGGATATATATCTAGTAAATACTTAGATGAAATGGAACAAGGAAGTACAGATCCTGAAGTAATTGGGACTGCTAAAGTTAATACTAAATCAACTAAAGATCAATATTTAGCAATAAGAGCAGGACAAGGAACACATACTGCACTATTAGACAATTCTAAAACAGGTGATGTATTAGAAATATTAGCTGATAAATCTCCAGTTAAAGGTTGGACAAAAGTAAGATATAATAACTTAAATGGATATGCTTACACTAAATGGTTAGAAATAGGCGAAACTCCAGTAAAAGATGAAGCACCAGTAGTAACTTCTAAAGATAGCATAACTTTAAATGTAGGAGATAAATTCGAAATAAAAGATTTAGACTTAAAAGTAATAGATAAAGAAGATGGAGATATAACAGACAAAGCTGTTATAGATAAAAGTGATGTAGATACAAGTAAACCGGGACAATATTGGGTAAAAGTATCAGTAATAGATTCACATGGTAATACAGTAACAAAATTAATTGGAGTAAAAGTAGTAGAATAATAGTAGAAGAAAAAATATATGTGACAAATAAAACTGAATAAAATAATTTGAATTAAATAAAGGGCTTGACACCTTAATTATAAAGGGGCCAAGCCTTTTGACAATGTAAAATAATTTGTGCTTATAATGAAATAAATACTCCTTTATGGCAATGATAAAAATATAAGTCAATGCCAGGAAGGAGTATTTTTTATGAGAAACTTAAGCAAAGAATTAATAAGACAAATAATAGCAGATGGAGGACTTCAAACTCCAAAAGATATAGGTGATTATCTAAAGGATATGTTCAAAGATGTAATACAAGAACTGTTAGAAAAAGAGCTAGCGCTTGAATTAGGATATGAAAAAAGCGATAGCCTAAATAAACATACTAAAAATAGATGAAATGAACATAGTAAAAAAACTGTTAAATCACAATTTGGAAATATAGAATTAGATATTCAAAGAGATAGAGATAATAATTATGATCTACAAGTGATACCAAAACATACTAGAGATATATCTGGTCTGGAGGGAAAAATCATATCACTTTATGCAAGAGGAATATCAACAAGAGATATACATGACCAAGTAAAAGACCTTTATGGAATAGATATATCTGCTGAGTATGTAAGTCATATAACTGATGTTGTAATTGAACATGCGAGATTATGGCAAAATAGGCCTCTTGAACCTGTTTATCCATTTGTATTTATGGGTGCAATTCATTACAAAGTAAAAGAAGATTCTAAGATAAAAAATAAGACTGCATATGTAATTTTATGTGTTAATAAAGATGGTTTTAAAGACATATTAGGTATATGGATAGGTGAAAGTGAGACCCCTAAATTCTGGTATTATATACTTACTGATTTAAAAAATAGAGGCGTTAAAGATGTATTAATATTTAGTGTTGATGGTTTGCCTGGCTTTAATGAATCAATTAGCACTAGCTACCCTGAATCAATTATACAGATATGTATAATACATCAATTGAGAAATACATTTAAATATGTATCATATAAAGATTCTAAAGAACTAATGAATGATTTTAAACTTGTTTATAAAGCTATAAATGAGGCGGAAGCCTTATCGGATCTAGATAGCTCTAGATGTGGTTGAAGAAAAATGGGGTAAAAAATATCCTATAGCAATAAGAATTTGGAGAGATAATTGGGATGTAATTTCACCATTCTTTAGTTTTCCACAAGAGATAAGAACTATTATGTATACGACTAATATAATAAACGGCGTCAATAGACAATTCAGAAAAGTAACTAAAATAAAATCCACTTTTCCGACTGACGAATCTTTATTAAAAATGCTATATTTAGCAAGTCAGAATATAATGAAAAAGTGGACTATGAGGTATAGAAATTGGGATGGTATTTATAACCAATTATCTATATACTTTGATAATAGAATAT
>CALEBD010000088.1 GCA_937944945.1 uncultured Clostridium sp.
GCTATTATTTGAGGTTCTCCACCTTCTAAAACTGCTACACAAGAGTTTGTTGTACCTAAATCTATACCTATTACTTTTGCCATGTTAATACGCCTCCTGGAATTTTCATTTTAATTAATTTATTTAATTTGTTAGCTATTTTCAATTATTAGCTATTTATTATTTACAAATTTATTAGCAAGATACTTTAACCATTGTTGGTCTTATTACTTTTGCACCAAGTTTGTATCCTTTTTGTAGTACCATAACAACTTTGTTTGGTTCTACTCCATCTATGTTTTCTTGCATTACTGCCATGTGAACATTTGGATCGAAATCAGCATCTTCTGCTTCTATTTCTTCAACACCAAATTTTACTAATGAATCTTTTAGTTGTTTATAAACTAAATCTACACCTTTATAAAGAGCTTCTTCTTTATCTGGGCAAGCATCTAATGCTCTTTCCATATTATCTATAACTGGTATTAATTCAGTTATTATTTTTTCATTAGCAAATACGCCAATTGTCTCTTTTTCTTGTTGTGTTCTTCTAATATAGTTAGAATATTCTGCTTGAAGTCTTCTATATTTATCTTCAGATGCTTCTACTTTAGATTCTAAGTCTTTTATTTTATCTTCAACTTTCTTTTCTTCTAATTTAGAATTTATATCTGTTACATTATCATCTTCAGTTTGTTGTGTTTTTACTTCCTCAGCCGCTTGTTCTTCAACTGAAGTGTTAGTATCGTTTTTAACTTCAGATTGTACATCTTTATTTTCCAAGATATTACACCCCTCGATTCTTTTATTTTTCTATTTATTATTAAGCAATATATTCATATAATTTATTATCGAATATATTCTAGAATAATCCATTCTCGTTGGACCTATAAAACTTATACGTCCGATTTGCTCATTGTCTACTTTGTATGTAGCTGTTACAACACTACAGTCTTGGGCTTGTTGACAGTCATTATCACTACCAATTATTATATTGGTATTGTCTTTTAATATTCCTTTTGATTGTATTATTTTAGCTACTGTTTCTTTTGTTTCAAGCATGTCTAAAAAGCTTCTAGCTTTTAATACATCATTAAATTCTGGATAATCAAGTATGTTTGTAACACCGTTTAATGTTATCGATACATCATCATCTGATACATTTGAATTTAATACGCTAAGCAATTTATCCACTATAGAAGAGTATTCTCCTATTTCATATTTTATAAAAGCTATTAAATTGTTATCAATATCTGTTATACTTTTTCCTGCAAGCTTTTTAGTAAGATTATCAGAAATTATATTCAACTTAGCTTGATCTAAATACTTTTTAGTAGGAATATCAGTCTTTTTAATATCTCCAATATCTGTTACAACAATTAATAATATACTGTGTTCACCCATGTTAACTAGTTGGATATGTTTAATCACACTTGGTTTTACTATTTTAGTAGTACCTATAGTTGTGTAATTAGTAAGCTGTGATAACATCTTAGAAGTTTCATGAATTAAATCTTGTATGTGATTCATGTTGCTTTCTACACATTTTTCAATTATTTCTTTGTCGCTATCATTTAATTCATTAGTTCCCATCAACAAATCTACATATAATTTATAACCTTTTTCTGTTGGCACCCTTCCTGCTGATGTATGTGGCTGAACTAAATATCCCAATTCTTCCAAATCCGCCATTTCATTTCTTATAGTCGCAGCGCTAACTCCAAGATTATGCTTTTTAGAAATTGTTCTAGATCCTACAGCTTCAGCTGTTTCAATATAATCTTTAACTATCGCTTTGAGGATTTTCATTTTTCTTTCATTAAGTTCCATTTTTCATTTCCTCCCTGCTGTTAGCACTCACTATTTTCGAGTGCTAAAAAGATTATATATATTATATAACACTTATTTTTATTTTTGTCAACAGTTTTTATTTAATCTATATAATCTAAAAAAATATTATTTGATATTTCTCTTCCCTTTTGAGTAAATTTAAATCCGCCCTGTGTCATTTCTATTAATTCTAAATTTAAATGTTTAGCTATTTGTTCTTTATATTTTTCTTCAAAGTTTATTTCAAATTCCTCAAAATCTTTAAAAATTATACCTTCATTCATTCTAAGTCCCATGATAATCTTTTCTTCTATTTCGTCTTTTTGAGTAAGAGTTTCAAAGAAATCTATAGGCTTTTGATTTTGTAATAATTTTTCATGATAATCATCTAAACTTTGTACATTGTTGTATCTAACATTATTAATATATCCAGATGCTCCCGGTCCTAATCCTATGTAATTTTTACATTTCCAATATAATATGTTATGCTTGCATTCATATCCCACTTTAGCATAATTTGATATCTCATATTGATTATATCCATTTTCTTTTAAATAATTTATAGCATATTCATACATTTTTATATCTTCATCTTCATCACCAAGATCAAACTCTTTTTTCATATACATGTCGTATAATTTAGTTCCTTCTTCTAAAATTAGAGAATACGCTGATATATGTTCTGGATTCAAGCTTACTATTTTATGTAGAGTTTCTTTCCAATCTTCAAAAGTTTGATGTGGAAGATTATACATTAAATCTATATTTATATTTTTAAATCCTACTTTTCTAGCTTCTAAATAGTTTTTTTCAAATTGTTCATAATTATGTATTCTACCTATATATCTAAGTAAATTTTCTTGCACAGCTTGAAGTCCTATACTAAGTCTATTTACTCCAATACTTCTCATAAATTTTAGTTTATCTTCTGTAAGTGTACCTGGGTTGCACTCCATTGATATTTCTGCATCTTCATCTATAGAGAAGTTTTCTTTTATTTCGTCCATTATAAATTGCATGTCATTATTGTTTAATATGCTAGGCGTCCCTCCACCAAAAAATATGCTATTTATTTTTCTATCTTTATTTTTATATAAAGCCATCTCTTTTTTTAAATCAGATAAAAATCTATC
>CALEBD010000089.1 GCA_937944945.1 uncultured Clostridium sp.
CAATATAAACCTAAGCAAAAGACAGAGTCTACACAAATATATAAAATTTTTAAGAAGAAGACAAAGTCAATAGCTATAGACAAAGTGAATTAATTGAAAGGATAGGGAATACAATGACTTTAAAAATTTGTTTGGCAGTAATTATAACATTATTACTTGTATTAATAATTGCATCAATTTTTGTCGGAAACTTTTTTTACAACTTAGCTATAAATCCAAATTCCTCAAAGAAAATGATTTTTAGCAATGATGGGCTAAGTCACCACGAGCTAACACCAGAAGAAGAATGGCTTGAAAAATCATCTAAATTTGAAGAAGTATTTGCAACTTCATTTGACGATCTTAAATTACATGGTTACCAAGTACTAAACAAAGACACACATAAATGGGCAGTGACTGTTCATGGATATATGGCAGATGCATTTAGCCTTAGTACAAAGGCTTTTCACTACTATAACGAGGGATATAATGTATTAGCTATGGATTTAAGAGGACATGGAAAAAGCAAGGGAAATTATATAGGAATGGGATATCACGATGCAAAAGATCTTATAAAGTGGCTTGAATATATAATTTCAAAAGACAAAGAAGCTGAAATATTAATACACGGTGTATCTATGGGAGCTGCAACTGTTATGATAGCATCTTCACTAGATAATCTACCTCAAAATGTAAAAGTAATAATAGAAGACTGCGGATATACGACAGCTTTGGAACAATTTAAATATCAATTAAAAAAATTATTTAATATGCCGTCATTTCCAATATTAAATATAGCAAATTTAATGGTAAAAATAAAATCAGGATACTTCTTAAATGACGCATCTCCAATAGAGGCAGTAAAAGAAGCTAAAGTTCCTATTATGTTTATACATGGAGATGATGATAAGTTTGTACCATTTTATATGCTAGACGAGCTTTATGAAGCATGTAGCAGCGAAAAGCAAAAATTAGTTATACATGGGGCGAGCCACGCACACTCAGAAGACGAAAATCCTGAAAAGTATTGGAAGGAAGTCGACGCATTTATAAATAAATATATATAGAGTATAAACTACATCTAAAATATGATTTATACTTAATAAATTGAGAAAGGGGTTAATAGATGAAAATATACACTAAAAGCGGGGACAAAGGGACAACTTCCTTAATAGGAGGAAACAGAATAGAAAAAGACAGCATAAGAGTAGAGGCTTATGGAACAATAGACGAATTAAACTCTTATATAGGTCTTTGTTATCATTATTTAAAAAATGAAGATAGAGATGCTTTGAGAAAAATCCAAACTAAATTATTTGATGTGGGGGCAGAGCTTTCATCTTTAAATTATAAAAGACTAAAAACCATTTTAACAAGTGAAGATGTAGAAGAATTAGAAAATTTAGTAGATTATTATACATCAAAAGTAGAAAAAATAAACGAATTTATAATACCAGGAACATCTCTTTGCTCAGCTAATTTACATATAGCGAGAACAATATGTAGAAGGGCAGAAAGAAGGATAACTACTTTATCAAAACAAGATGAAATAAATCCTGAGCTTCTAAAATATATAAATCGATTATCCGACTTTTTATATATACTAGCTAGATATAGCGAAGACGATATAATACCGATAAAATTTTAAAATATAAGAAAACTCCAAAGTTTATTTACTTTGGAGTTTTTGTATTTAGCTTCCTATTAAGTATTGGTACTTTAACGCTTGAAGAAAGCACATTGTAATTTAATATCTCTTCTTGTGTCATTAAGAAGTTATCTTCTCTACACGATTTTATAAACACTTTTGTAGAGTAGATGTTTTGAGCTAATAGTTTTAGTGAAGGATGTTCTTTAAATAACATTAAAATCACAGCCAACATAACTATATAGACTTTAAGCGATAAATAGAAAAAGTGGCGTTTAAATTTATTATATTCGCCAGATTCTTGTAAAAATAGACGAATAAGAGCATAAGCCTTCATATAATCATTTTGTGTTTGTAGAGATATACTTCTAACTATGCTTGTCTTTCTAATTCTGTAGTAATATAGTGCGTCGTTTATAACGGCTATTTTATCAGCTTTATACATTAATTGTGACATAACAGCAAAATCTTCAAATTTCATATTTGGAAATGTGCTGTAGTTTTCAAATATTTCTCTTTTCCATAATTTATTCCATAAATAAGAATGAATTAAGTTATCTGGAATTAATCCCTTTAATATTTCATGTTTATCAAATACACCCCTTCTAAACTTGTAAAGCACAGGTTTAGCTAGATTTATTTGTTCGTAATATCTATAAAAATTGCAAATTACTATATCGCTTCTAGTATCTATAGCTGCGTCATATAATCTGCTTAAGTAGTTTTCTCTTACAAAGTCATCACTATCTAAAAAAGCTAGGTATTCACCTTTTGCGTGCTTTAGTGCAGTATTACGAGTTGTTGCAACACCGCTGTTTGCTTGATTTATTACTTTTATTTTTGAAGATTTATTTTCATATTCCCTTAAAATCTCAATTGAGTTGTCACTAGACCCGTCGTTTACACATATAACCTCATAAGCTTCAAAGTCCTGATTTAATATAGAATCTAGACAGCGAGGTAAGTATTGTGCTGTATTGTAAACAGGTACAATAACACTAATTTTTGGATTTATAGTATTCATAAGTCACCGCCTTAATAATATTTTAATAAAGTATATAATACCAACCTTTTAATAAAGTATATCATACAACCCTTATATCTAATCTTACAGTTTTATTACAAATACGTAATAAAATTGACAGTTTTACTTACATAATGGATGAATAAATATATTTTAAGGCTGTAAAACTAAGATAATAGGTAGATTTAATGCTTGTAAAAAACTTAAATATTTGTTATAAGTTTAAATAGATGAAATTTAAATTTGTTATAATAATATTAATATATAACTTAATTTTTAAAAATTAAAGGGG
>CALEBD010000090.1 GCA_937944945.1 uncultured Clostridium sp.
ATATAAAAATAAACGATACAGTATTAGTTCAAAAAGCAGGGGACATAATACCACAAGTAGTTGAAGTTATAAAAGAGAAAAGAACAGGTGATGAAATAACATTTAACATGCCAGAAGAATGTCCAGTATGTGGTGAGCCTACAGTTAGACTAGAAGGAGAAGCAGCAGTTAAGTGTATAAATATATCTTGTCCTGCACAAATTAGAAGAGGAATTATCCATTTTGCATCTAGAGAAGCTATGGACATAGACGGATTAGGAGAATCTATAATCACTTTATTATTAAAAGAAGGATTAATAAAAGATATAGCGGACTTATATTACCTTAAAAAAGAACAAATATCAGTTCTTGAGAGAATGGGTGATAAATCAGCGACTAATTTAATCAATGCCATAGAAAAATCAAAAGAAAATGATTTATGGAGATTTATAAATGGACTAGGTATAAAACTAATAGGAACAAAAGCTGCAAAAATATTAGCAAGTGAATTTAAAGATTTAGATAAATTAATGAATGCAACAGGATCAGAATTAATAAACCTAGAAGAGTTTGGTCAAACTATGGCAGATAGTGTAGTAGAGTTCTTTAAAGAAGAAAAAAATATATCAGTTATAGACAAACTAAAAGCTGCAGGGGTAAATACTAAATTAATTGAATCAGGAAATGAAGATATACCGAAAATATTTGAAAAAATGAAGATAGTTTTAACTGGAACTCTTCCAACATTAAAACGAAATGATGCTAAAGAAATGATAGAACAAAGAGGTGGAAAGGCTACTTCAAGTGTAAGTAAATCTACATCTTTCGTTTTAGCAGGTGAAGAAGCCGGCTCTAAACTGACAAAAGCTAATGATTTAGGC
This sequence comes from uncultured Clostridium sp., assembly GCA_937944945.1. Lineage (GTDB taxonomy): Bacteria > Bacillota > Clostridia > Peptostreptococcales > Peptostreptococcaceae > Intestinibacter. The sequence continues at coordinate 861 of CALEBD010000090.1, forward strand.
ATAAAAGTTATAGACGAAGATAAATTTTTACAATTAATAAATTTAAAAACTAACGAAGAGGTTTTAAGTAATTTATAAAATTAATCAAAAACGTCCGTTAATAACTTCATCATCCTTATATAAAAGTTGATTTTACCTTATAAATGTAGTAAATTAGTCAAAGTAGTGATAGAATTATTTAGAGAATGAAGTTATTTAACGGAATTTACGAATTTAATATTCAAGAGAAGTATTTGATTTTAGAAAGGAAAAAACATGACTAGAATTGATGGTAGAGAGTTTGATCAAATTAGGGATTTAAAAATAACTAGAAATTATACAAAATATGCAGAGGGGTCTGTATTTATAGAAATGGGTGATACAAAAATATTATGTAATGCATCTATAGAGGATAAGGTTCCTCCCTTTCTAAGAAACACAGGAACTGGATGGATAAATGCAGAGTATTCTATGTTACCTAGATCGACTCAACAAAGAAAAATAAGAGATGCATCTAGAGGTAAAATAGATGGTAGAAGTCAAGAAATACAAAGATTAATAGGTAGGGCTATTAGGTCAGTAATTGATTTAGAAAAATTGGGAGAGAGAACTATCTGGATAGATTGTGATGTAATACAAGCAGATGGTGGTACTAGAACAGCATCAATCACAGGGGCATTTGTAGCTGTATTAGACGCTATAAATAAATTACATAAAGATAAAGTAATAAAACATATGCCAGTTAGAAACTTTGTATCAGCAATAAGTGTTGGTATAGTAGATGGAGAATATTTACTTGACTTATGTTATGAAGAAGATTCAAAAGCACAAGTAGATATGAACATAATAATGACTGATAAAGGTGAATTTGTTGAGTTACAAGGAACAGGGGAAGAAAGTCCTTTCTCAAGAAAAGATTTAGAAAAACTTCTAGAGCTAGGAGAAAAAGGTAATAAAATGTTACTAAAAGCTCAAAGGGAAGCTTTAGGTGAAATAGCTGATGAGATTCTAGGTGTGGATTATGGTAATGACGTAGTTATAGCTACAGGAAATGCACACAAATTAGAAGAAATAGGTGACATATTAAAGGACTTAGATTATAATATATATTCATTGAAGGATGTCGACCTTGGTGGACTAGAAATCGAAGAAAATGGTAAAACATTTGAACACAATGCCTTAATAAAAGCTAGAGAAGTTGCAAAAAGAACAAAAATGATAACTATAGCTGATGATTCTGGCCTTGAAGTTGATGCAATAGGTAAAAAACCAGGCATATATTCTGCTAGATATGCAGGAGAAAATGCTACTGATGAAGAAAATAGAGCAAAACTATTAAAATCATTAGGAAATACACCTATGAGTCAAAGAAATGCTAGATTTGTTTGTTGTATAGCGGTAGTATTCCCAGATGGAAAAGAATTCGTTGTTAGAGGAACTTGCGAAGGAACTATAGGATTTGAAGAAAAGGGAAGCAATGGATTTGGATACGATAACTTATTTATAGTAAACAAATACAATAAAACATTTGCTGAATTGCCAGCAACTATAAAAAATGCTATAAGCCACCGTTTTGCGGCTCTTTCAAAAATGGTGGAATATCTGAAAACCGGCCCCCTG
>CALEBD010000091.1 GCA_937944945.1 uncultured Clostridium sp.
GATGGTGAAAGAATAGTTGGGGAACCTGCAAAAAGACAAGCAGTTACAAATGCAGAAAGAACTGTAACTTCAATAAAAACTCATATGGGTACAGATTACAAAGTAGATATAGATGGTAAAGGATATACTCCACAAGAAATATCAGCTATAATACTTCAAAAATTAAAATCAGATGCAGAAAGTTACTTAGGTCAAACAGTAACAGAAGCAGTTATAACTGTTCCAGCATACTTCACAGATGCTCAAAGACAAGCAACTAAAGATGCAGGTAGAATAGCAGGACTTGACGTTAAAAGAATAATAAACGAACCAACTGCTGCAGCTCTTGCTTACGGTATGGATAAATTAGACGAAGAAAAGAAAATATTAGTATTTGACTTAGGTGGAGGTACTTTCGACGTATCAATACTTGAAATAGGTGACGGTACTTTCGAAGTTTTAGCTACTGCTGGTAACAACAGATTAGGTGGAGACGACTTCGATAAAGTTATAATAGATTACTTAGCTGACGAATTCAAAAAAGCTGAAGGTGTTGATTTAAGATCAGACAAAATGGCATTACAAAGATTAAAAGAAGCTGCTGAAAAAGCTAAAAAAGAATTATCTTCAACAATGTCAACTAACATAAATCTACCATTCATAACTGCAACTGCAGAAGGACCAAAACACATGAATATAGATTTATCAAGAGCTAAATTCAACGAATTAACTGCTGATTTAGTAGAAAAAACTATGGGACCAACTAAGAGTGCTTTAGCTGATGCTGGACTTTCAGTTTCAGAAATAGACGACGTATTATTAGTAGGTGGTTCAACAAGAATACCTGCAGTTCAAGAAGCTGTTAAAAACTTCATAGGAAAAGAACCTCACAAAGGTATAAACCCAGATGAATGTGTTGCTGCTGGTGCTGCTATACAAGCTGGTGTTTTAACTGGTGAAGTTAACGACTTATTATTATTAGATGTTACTCCATTATCATTAGGTATAGAAACTATGGGTAACGTAATGACTAAAATAATAGAAAGAAATACTACTATACCAACTAAAAAATCTCAAGTATTCTCAACTGCTGCAGATAACCAAACTGCTGTTGATATACACGTATTACAAGGTGAAAGATCAATGGCTTACGATAATACTACATTAGGTAGATTCCAATTATCTGAAATACCACCAGCTCCAAGAGGAATACCTCAAATAGAAGTTACTTTCGATATAGATGCTAATGGTATAGTTCACGTTACTGCTAAAGATTTAGGAACTGGAAAAGAACAAAAAGTTACTATAACTTCAGGAACTAACTTATCAGAAGAAGAAATAGAAAGAAAAGTTAAAGAAGCAGAAATGAATGCTGAAGCTGATAAACAAAAGAAAGAAAAAATAGAAGCATTAAACCAAGCTGAATCAACTATTTATCAAACTGAAAAAACTTTAAACGAATTAGGAGATAAAGTAAGTGCAGAAGATAAATCAGCTATAGAAAGTGCTTTAGAAAACTTAAAAGCAGTTAAAGATAAAGAAAGCGCAACAGCTGAAGAATTAAAAACTGCAATGGATGAAGTAATGAACAAATTCCATAAAATATCTGAACAAATGTATCAACAAGCTCAAGCAGCACAAGGTGCAGAAGCTCAAGATGCTGGTTATGACCAAGGTTCAAACGCTGGAAATGGCGATGACAACGTAGTAGATGCAGATTTTACAGAAGTTGATGATAAATAGGTTACAAAGACAGAGTATTTGTGTATAATAAAATTAACGTACTTTTTAAAAGTACTTAGTAAAGAAGATTAGTCTGTTAAAATAAATTTATAATAGCTTGTAGTTTAACATTCTACAAGCTATTATTTTGTAAGATGTAAAGGTGGTGAAATCCTTGAGTGAAAAAAGAGATTACTATGAGGTACTTGGTGTAGGCAAAGACGCAGACGCTAAAGAGATTAAAAAAGCTTATAGAAAATTAGCAATGAAATATCACCCAGACAAAAATCCTGGTGATAAAGATGCTGAAGAAAAATTCAAAGAAATAAATGAAGCTTATGAAGTTCTTTCTGATGAAGAAAAAAGAAGTACTTATGATAGATTTGGACACGACGGATTAAATGGTCAAGGCGGATTTGGCGGCGGTCAAGGATTCGGCGGATTCGGAGGAAGTGGCTTCGGTGGATTCGAAGATATATTCGGAGACATATTCGGTTCTAGCTTTGGAGGTGGATTCGGAAGTTCTTCATCTAGAAGAAGAGGACCAAAACGTGGTGCAGATATAAGACAATCAGTTACTATTAGTTTTGAAGATGCTGCATTCGGTAAGAAAATAAAAGTTAAAATAAATAGAAGTGAAGAATGTGAAGAATGTCATGGTAGTGGAGCAAGACCAGGAACATCTAAAAAAACTTGTCCTACTTGTCATGGTTCAGGAACAGTTCAAAGTGTTCAAAGAACTCCATTCGGTAATATAGCTAGCCAAAGAACATGTTCTACATGTGATGGTGAAGGGGAAATAAATGAATCACCATGTAACAAATGTCATGGAAAAGGTAGCGTAAGAAAAACTAAGACAATAGAAGTTGATATACCAGCAGGTATAGATGATGGTCAAATGATAAAACTTTCTGGTCAAGGTGAAGTAGGAGAAAAAGGCGGTCCTAGAGGAGATTTATATATCGTAGTTAATGTACAAAAACACGATATATTCACAAGAGAAGGATACGACGTTTATATAGAAATGCCAATAAGATTTACTCAAGCGGCATTAGGGGATAAATTAGAAGTACCTACACTAGACGGAAAAGTTTCATACACTTTACCTGAAGGAACTCAAACAGGAACAGTATTTAGACTTAGAGAAAAAGGTATACCTAAATTAAGAAGTAATTCTAGAGGTGACCAATACGTTAAAGTTATAATAGATACACCTAAAAAATTAAACGAAGATCAAAAAGAATTATTAAGAAAATTTGATGAATCTTGCGGAAACAAAGTCCACGAAAAACAGAGGAATTGGAAGAACAAGATAGACACTTTTTTCAAAAATTTAAAGAAATAAATTTATTTAAAAAGTATTTTAAATAACGAAAGGAGATACAATTATGAGAACAATTCAGGCGAAGCCATTAACAGCAGATGCATTCAGACAGTACGGAACATTCTGGTCTGCAGTCGATGGAGAAGGATATGGATTGGGCGGAGGATTTTTTACATTTTATCCGGACCGGATTGCAGTGTCATCAGAGAAAAGGATAGGTTTTTCAACACTGAAAGTGAGTAAACCGGAGAAGTATATTGTAGAGGAACTGGAATATCATAAGACGACATGGGAGATGTTTATGCCGTTGAATGATGACGCTGTTCTGCATACAGCACCAAAGTCCGGCGGGGATGTAGTGACTGAACTGACAGAAGCGTTTATTGTACCAAAAGGAACGATGGTAAAACTGGATGCGGCAGTATGGCATCTGGCAGCT
>CALEBD010000092.1 GCA_937944945.1 uncultured Clostridium sp.
TCGGTGCTATGAAAAATTTATTTTTTATTTTTTGTATATAATTCATAAATTTGAACAATAATACTATTGTAATTTAAATATTTAACTCAATCTCCCCCAATTTAATTGAGCTTTCATTCCCCCAAATGAAAGCTCTTATTTTTTATAAAAAGTTACAACTAAACATCTAATTCAAATATGCTTGAAAATTTTTATTCTTATATGCTAATTTAAATATTAATTACTATATTAAGTTGGAGGCAATAATGATTAAAATAGGAAAAATAAATTTAGATTGTGATTTTGAATATAGAACAATTCGAGAAGAAGATGATGATTTAGACCTTTATGTAGACGTAAATTATAGATGTTTAGATATAAATCTTGGTGATGATAATTTCTTTAACTCTAGAATACAATTCCCATTTGTCAGATCTATACTACTTAGAATAAATAAAAACATGGAAACTATTACTGTTCATTTAATGAGAGATATCGATTTATTCTCTGCATTTGCAAACTTTGAATTAGATTTAACCGACCAAGTTCTTTGCATAAAAAATGAATACGAAAAGGTAATAATGTCTAAAATCATAATAGATAAATAACAGATCAAAATAAGGGAGTTTTACCTCCCTCCTTATGCTTATAAATACTCTGTTATCTTTACAATATAATTTAAATTTATATTTATTATATTGTCTATGTTAATATCTTTATTTATTGTATAATAAGTATTGCATTATAACAAATATCATACTTAATTTATACATTATTTTTTTTATATGAACAAATATATGTGCCTATTTGTTATAATAAGTTTATTAATGATATATTTTTGAGGATTAGGTTAATCCTTAGTTAAAATAAGAATATATTCTAATTATTTTTTTAGATAGTTGAAAGGAGTTATTTATATGAGTTTATTAGTTTTTGGACACAAAAATCCAGATACAGATAGTATATGCTCTGCTATTTCATTAGCACACTTAAAAAACCAAATAGGAGTTGAAGCTACTCCTTACGCTTTAGGAGAAGTTAGAAAGGAAGCTCAATATGCTTTAGATTATTTCGGTGTTCAAGCTCCTGAAGTTCTTGAAGACGTAAAAATACAAGTTAAAGATTTAAGTTACGATAGAATAAAATCTTTAAAACCTAGCGATTCAGTTTTAAACGCTTATAACACAATGATAGAAAAAGGAACAAAAACTTTACCAGTAGTTTCTGCTGACGGAAAATTCCAAGGTATAATAACAATGGTAGAGATAGCTAAAAGTTTAATGTACCAACATTTCAGAAAGGTTAATATACCTCTAGAGAATGTTTGTTACAACTTAAAAGGTGAAGTATTAGTAAAATGCGGTGATTCTTTCAGCGGTAGAGTAACTACTTTATCTTACGGAATAGAAGAAATAATGAACCTTTTAGGTGAAGGCGACATAGCTATAGTTGGTAACAGATATGATATAATCGAATACGCTATAGATACTAAAGTTGCATTATTAATATTAACAGGAAAAGCACAACTTAACGAAGAGTTAACAGCATTAGCAAAAGCTAACGGTGTTACTGTTATATCCGTTGATTGTGATACATATACTGCATCTAATTTAATAAATCAATGTGCAGAAATAGAAGATATCATAACTAAAGAAAACTTAGTTTTATTCAACGAAAATGATTATGTTGATGATGTAAAAGAAACTATGTTAAATACAAACTTCAGAGCTTATCCAGTTATAGATAATGATGGACAATTCTTAGGATTAGTTTCTAGAAGACATTTATTAAACCCAACTAAGAAAAACGTAATATTAGTTGACCACAACGAATTTGCTCAAAGTGCTGATGGTATAGAACAAGCAAACATAGTTGAAATAGTTGATCACCACAAAATAGGTGGTATATCTACTGACTTACCAATATCAGTTAGAGTTGCTCCAGTTGGATGTTGTTCTACTATAGTATACAACTTATACAAAGAACATAAAGTAGAAGTTCCTAAACACATAGCTGGTTTATTATTATCTGCAATATTATCAGATACATTAATATTCAAATCACCAACTACTACTGAATTAGATAAAAAAGCAGTTTTAGAATTAGCTGAAATAGCTGGTGTTGATTATGAAGCTTACGGAATGGATATGTTCAAAGCTGGTACTTCTTTAGATGAATTCTCTATAGAAGAAATAGTAAACATGGACTTCAAAGAGTTCAACATGAGCGGAAATAAAGTTGGTATAGGACAAGTTATGACTTTAGATATAGATTCTATATTAAATAAAAAAGACGAATACTTATCTTATATAAACGGTACTGACTACGATATGTTAGTATTAGCTATAACAGATATAATAAAAGAAGGTTCTTACTTATTATACAAAGCTAATGATTCAGTAATATCTGAAGCATTCAACGTTGATGCAAATCAAGGTGTATTCGCT
>CALEBD010000093.1 GCA_937944945.1 uncultured Clostridium sp.
TTTGAAAAAAAGACTTTTAAATTGCAGGTTTTGTTGAAAATTTATTAACATATTGCTATAATTTAGTAAAAATACAATTAGATAGGGTGGGTATATATATGGATAATATAGACAAAGTAAGAGCAAAAATAAGTATGTATGATGATGAAATTATAAAAATTTTGTCAAAAAGAATGGATTGTATAGATGAAATAATGGAATACAAAAAAGAAAAAGGTATGCCTATACTACAACCAGAATATGAAGGTAAAAAAGAAATAGCACTATGTAAAAAATTAAAAGATAATAAATATCAAGATGAAATTATGAACATATTTAGATATGTTGTAAAGAATGCAAAAAAATATCAAGCTAAAAATTTATTTCCATATAATATAATGTTGATTGGATTTATGGGATCTGGGAAATCTACTATAGCAAAATATTTAAGCCATATACTTGAAATGCAGGACTTAGAAACTGATGAGTTTATAGTTAAAAGAGAAGATATGACTATAAATGAAATATTCCAAAGAAAAGGAGAAGAGTATTTTAGAAGATGTGAAAATAATGCATTGAGAGAATTAGAAACTAGACAGGGAATTATAATTTCTTGTGGAGGTGGAATGCCTATGAAAGATGAAAATGTCGAATTAATGAAAAAAAACGGAAAAATAGTACTACTTACAGCATCACCAGAGACTATATATGAAAGAGTAAAATATAGTAATGAAAGACCTCTATTAAATGTGAATATGAATGTTGAATATATAAAATATTTAATGGAAAAACGCAAAGATAGATATGAATCTATAGCAGATATAGTAGTAGATACAAATAATAAGCCTATACATGTTATAGCAGAAGAAGTAGTAAGCAAATTGGCGACTTTATAAAAAGAAAAAATAAATAATTAATACAAAAAATCCTTCCTTTTATATATATATAATTTAGGAAGGATTTTATTTATTGTAAATTTTAAGGAAATATGTGTTTTGAAAGAATTTTGACTAAAGATTTTATTGTAAACGTTGAATAAATATTATGTAGAAAGTCAAAATTATAATATAGAAACAAAATATAATAAACTAAAGACAGTTAAAACCTTGTTTACTCGAGATAATTTATGATATTATAGTATATGAGATTGTTAATTTATATAAAAACTTGACAATCTGAATAACATATATATAATAAAACTGATAAAACATTAGAAATTTATTTAGATGGAGGAATAACAATGGTAACAGCAGGAGATTTTAGAAAAGGTGTAACTTTCGAAAAGGATGGTCAACCATGTTTAGTAGTTGATTTCCAACACGTTAAACCAGGTAAAGGTGCAGCTTTCGTAAGAACTAAATACAAAAACTTAAAAACAGGAGCTATAAGAGAAGAAGCTTTCAACCCAAGTGATAAATTCCCAAAAGCAATAATAGAAACAAAACAAATGCAATATTTATACAATGATGGTGAATTATACTACTTCATGGACGAAGAAACTTTCGACCAAATACCACTAAACTATGAGCAAGTTGAAGATGCTATAAAATTCTTAAAAGAAAATGAAGCAGCTACAATAAGATTCTACCAAGGACAACCATTCCAAGTAGAAGCACCAAACTTTGCAGAATTAGAAGTAACTGAAACTGAACCAGGTATAAAAGGTGATACAGCAAGTAACGTTACTAAATCAGCTACAGTAGAAACTGGAGCAGTAGTTCAAGTACCTTTATTCATAAATGAAGGAGATAAAATAAAAATAGATACTAGAACTGGAGAATATTTATCAAGAGTTTAATATTTTAGCATAAAAAAAGCTTATATATCCAATATTAATGGTATATGAGCTTTTTTATAACACATACTAAAGATAAATAATGCTTAATAAATAAGAAAAATACAATTTACTTACTTTAATAAGCACAAAATAAAATTTTTTAAAGGAATTAAATTGTATTCCTTAGAAATTATAATACATACGATTTTTGGTAACGTGTTAAAAATCTATCTTAATGAAAATCTACTTTAAAAAATTTTAATAATGATTTTCTACAAGATATAAAAAATGCAAAAGGAGAGGTTTATCATGAAAAAACTAGGTGAAGAAGTTGCATATTTAAAAGGTTTAGCTGAAGGATTAGATATCGATGATAAGAGTAAAGAAGGCAAAATGATTAGCAAAATAGTAGAGATATTAGGAAGTTTTGCCGATACTGTAGAAGAATTAGAATATTCAGTAGTAGACTTAGAAGATCAAGTAGAAGAATTACAATACGAAGTAGAAGAATTACAACAAGACGTAGAAGATTTAGAAGAGTGGCTTTATGACGAAGATGAAGACTACGATGATGAAGACGACTACGATGAATACGATGACGAAGAAGAAGAGGACGACGAAGAATTAAGTTTCATAGAAATGGAGTGTCCAAATTGTTCTGAAATCGTAGAAATTGATGAAGAATTATTATTTGACGACTCAGTAGATGTTGTTTGCCCAAGTTGTCACGCAGTTATATTATCATCTGAAGATGATGAGTGTGGTGATTGTGATGATGAAGGTGGATGCTGTGGTTGTGGTGTAGAAATACACGAAGAAGATAATGAATAACAGTTGTAATTTTTAACAATGAATGTTTGGTTTAAAAAGCGCCTATGAAGTTTAAATCTTCATAGGTTTTTTAAAGTAAATATGTTTTAATTATATTGAGATTGATCTAACAAAACAATTAATTTGGAGGATGTTTAATGAAAATTAATAAAAGGGTATTAAATAACATATCGTTATTTGAAGAAAATATAAATTATGAATTTACAAATAAAGAATATATATTAGAAGCTTTAACACATAGTTCTTATTCAAATGAAAATAAAAACTATGCTTTTAATGAAAGATTAGAGTTTTTAGGAGACTCTGTCTTAAGTATAGTAATAAGTGATTACTTATTCAAAAAAGAAACAAAACTTCCAGAAGGGGAGCTTACAAAAATAAGAGCCAATATAGTTTGTGAAGAATCTTTAAGTGAAGTATCTAAAGATATCCACCTAGGTAAATATATGCTTTTAGGTAAAGGAGAAGAAGCTACAGGTGGTAGAGAGAGAATATCTATACTTGCAGATGCTCTAGAGGCAGTTATAGCAGCTATTTATTTAGATGGTGGATTAGATAAAGCTAGAGAGTTCATATTAACTTATATGGATAAAATAATAAATGACTCTATAAAAGGAAAAATATTTAGAGATTATAAAACATATCTTCAAGAAGTTCTACAAAGTAAAGGGGAGCAACATATTTGGTATAAACTTGTGGAAGAAAAGGGAC
>CALEBD010000094.1 GCA_937944945.1 uncultured Clostridium sp.
TTTTTAACAGTTAAAGATTTCTTATGTGGGAAAGATGAAATACATATATTTGAGAGAAGTATAAGTTCTGAAGCGATTAAAAAAGCTATAGTTATATTCTTTATAGCAATTTTTATATTTATAGTTGGTACATTAGCTTTATCAATAACTAATCCTCAGTTCTCACTTATAGAATGTGTATTTGAAGTGATGTCAGCATATGCGACAGTCGGTCTGAGTATAGGCGGAAGTCCAAATTTAAATACAATAGGAAAGTTTATAATAATGATATTGATGTTCCTAGGAAGAGTAGGTTCATTAACTATATTTACAGCAATACTATCAATTAATATAGTTAAAAAAGATAAAAACATAAAAAGACCAAAAGGAAAAATAATAATAGGTTAATAGAAAATAAGAGGTATTGATATATGAAAAGAACATTTTTTAATAGTAAGGGCAAAGATAAACAATATATTGTTATCGGATGTGGTAGATTTGGCTCATCTGTAGCTAAAAAGATGTGCCAATTAGGAAATGAAGTAATGGTTATAGATAAAGATGAGGATTCTATTGAAAATATAGCTGAACAAGTTACGCATACAGCAATAGTAGATGTTACAGAAGAGAGAGATCTAAAAAGTATTGGATTAGGCAATTTTGATGTCGTAATAGTTGCAATAAGTTCGGATATAAGAGCATCTATAATGGCAACAATAATGGCTAAAGAGATGGGCGTACCTAAAATTGTTTGTAAAGCAAAAGACGAGTTACAAGCAAAGGTATTATATAAAATTGGAGCAGACAAAGTAGTATTCCCAGAAAGAGATATGGGGATTAGACTTGCTTATAATTTAGCATCAGAAAATATCTTAGACCAAATTAACCTAGACCCAGAATATTCAATTATGGAAATTGTTACACCGACAAATTGGGTTGGTAAAACAATAATAGAGTTAAATCTAAGAGCAAAATATGATATTACTGTATTGGCAGTAAAAACTCCAAGCGGACTAAAAGTTATGCCTTCTCCAAACTATAAAATGCAAGAGAAAAATATTTTAATTATTATCGGAAATACAGATAAAATAAGTGATATAATTTTACATGATTAAATTTTAACTAGGAGAAAAAGATGATTAACATAATTAAGAGTAAGGACAATGACAAAATTAAATATACAAAGTCTTTATTAAAAACTAAAGGTAGAACTAAAGAAAAAAAATTTATAATAGAAGGATACAGAATTTTAACTTTAGCATTAGAGTGTGATGCAAAATTAGAATATGTTTTTATAAATGAAGATTTCGAGAAAAAACAAGAGCATAGAGACTTCTTAATAGAACTAGAAAACAAAGGAATAAAAGTATATAAAACTTTAAATAAAATATTCTCAGAGATGGTAGATACTGAAAATACACAAGGAATTTTAGCTGTATTAGAGTATAAAGAAAGAGATTTAGTCAATAATATTAACCAAGACGATAAGTTTGTATTAATTTTGGATAGAATACAAGACCCTGGAAATATGGGAACAATAATAAGAACAGCCGATAGTGCAGGTGTAGATGCAGTTATACTTCTAAAAGGCTGTGTAGATATATACAATCCAAAAGTAATAAGATCAACTATGGGTTCTATATTTGATATGAATATAATACATGCAACTCAAGATGATGCAGTAAACTTCTTAAAATCAAATGATTTTAACATAGTATCAAGCTATTTACAAACTGACAATTACTATCACGAAACTACATACGACGGTAAAATTGCCTTAGTAATAGGTAATGAAGCAAATGGAATTAATGATGAATTAATTGCGCAGTCAGACAAACTAGTTAAGATACCTATTTACGGAAATGCAGAATCTTTAAACGCAGCAATTAGTGCAGCTGTGCTTATGTATGAGATTAAAAAATATTTATCCTAATTGTTGAAAGGCAAAATTACATATGTTATAATTATTTGCGTATACAAAAATACAGGCGCAATTAGTCGAATATGTATTAAATATAATTTACGATGAAAGAGAAAAGTATTTTAAATAACTCTATAACAGAGAGTAATACCAAGGCTGGAAGTATTATATAGATAGTTTAAAAGAAGTTCACTCTGGAGTATCAAGGCTGAAACTATAGTAGGCTTTGGCGTTTGAAACGCGTTAAGTTTCTTCGAGTGGTTTATAAATTATGTATTTATAAACTACTAGGGTGGTACCGCGAATAATAGCTTTCGTCCCTAGCTGGGATGAAAGCTTTTTTTAATTAGAAAAATAATTAGAATTTTAATAAAAAATTAAAGAAAGGGTGAAATAACGTGAAAGAACAATTACTTAAATTAAAAGAAGCTGCTTTAGAAGAGATACAAGCTGTTTCTGCTATGGATGAATTAGATAGCATAAAAGTAAAATATTCAGGTAAAAAAGGTGAATTAACTAAATTATTAAAAGGTATGGGTAAATTATCTGCTGAAGAAAGACCAGTTATGGGTAAAGTTGCCAACGAAGTAAGAGAGTTAATCGAAACAAAAATAAACGAAAAGAGAGCTAATCTTAAAAAAATAGAACAAGAAGCTAAATTACAATCAGAAGTTATAGATGTAACTATGCCAGGAAAAGTTTTTAATGTTGGTAAAAAACATCCAATAACTCAAATAATAGATGAAGTTTCAGAAATATTTATGGGACTTGGATTCTCAGTTGTTGAAGGTCCAGAAGTTGAAACAGTAGAAAATAACTTCGATGCATTAAATGCACCAAAAGACCATCCATCAAGAGATATGTCAGATACATTCTACTTTAACGAAAACTTATTACTTAGAACTCAAACATCTCCAGTTCAAGTTAGAACAATGAGAAGTCAAGAGTTACCAATAAAAATAGTTTCTCCAGGGAGATGTTTCAGAAACGACTCATTAGATGCGACACATTCACCAATGTTCCATCAAATAGAAGGATTAGTTGTTGGTAAAGATGTAACAATGGCTCAATTCAAAGGAACTGTTGAAATGTTCGTTAAGAAATTATTCGGTGAAGAAACTAAAACTAAATTCAGACCACACAACTTCCCATTCACAGAACCAAGTGCAGAGATGGATGTAAGCTGCTTCAAATGCGGTGGAAAAGGATGCCGTTTCTGTAAAG
>CALEBD010000095.1 GCA_937944945.1 uncultured Clostridium sp.
ATCTTAAAATCAGCCATCCTAATATAAATAAAAATTATACATAAGTAAGAAGTATAAATTTAAAAAAAGATTAAAAAAATATTACAAAACAATTAAAAATCCTTATCTTACAAATTTGTATTTTTATTTGTTCTTATTTCATTGTATAATCTATTTATTAAAAGGAGGTAAAAATGGCTGAGAATAATGAAAACAGAATACGAAGACGCAAAGTTAGCTCAACTACCAACAATAATAGAAATACAGGGAAAAACAGCAATAATAATGCTAAGAAACAAAATTCTAATATAAAAAATACTAGGACTAATAAAAACAAAGAGTCTATACAAGAGGCTCGAAAAAAGCGCGAAGAACGCGAACAATTTGAATTAGAAAGAGAAATCTATTATAGAAAGAAAAAAATAAACAGAAAGAAAAGATTAAAAATAGCTACTAAATTAGCTTCAGTATTTTTAATTTTAGCTGTTATTGGAGGAATAGTATTCTCTGGATTTGCTTTATATGCAGTTCAGGGAGCACCACAGGTTACAAAGGAATTGATAAGAGAAAATTATATAAGTAGTCAAGTCGTAAGTGATGACCAAATACCAGATGACTTAAAACATGCTGTTGTAGCTATGGAAGATAGGCGATTTTATAAGCATCATGGAGTGGATATAAAGGCGCTTGTAAGATCTGCACTAAACAACTTGGTGACTTCTTCAACACAAGGTGGAAGTACTATAGATATGCAAGTATCGAAAAATTTACTTACGAGTGAAGACAAAACATATAAGCGAAAAGTTTTAGATATGTATAATGCTATTCAGATGAATAAGGTAATGACAAAAGATGAAATTTTATGTACTTATCTAAACAATATATACTTAGGAAAATCAGCATATGGCGTTGCGAAGGGAGCAAAGGTTTACTTCAATAAAGATGTATCGGAACTAAACTTGGCACAATGTGCAATGCTAGCTGGGATAACAAATAACCCTTACAGATTTAGGGAGCACGACCAAGCAAAGGCTAGACAAATACAGGTACTTGATGATATGCTAGAACAAGGATATATAACAAAGGATGAGTATCAAGATGCAGTAGATGACCCGACTTTGTTTGCATCAGAGATAGATTAATTAAGGAGCCTAGATATGTTAAAATTTGTTTATGATGAAAAAGAATACGTATTAGAAGAAAACAAAAATGTATGTTTACTAAATGACGAAGAAAAACCTGTAACAGGTATAATTTTAGATGATATACTTAATATGATTGGAGATTTAGACGAAATCGACTTTGATACTCAATATTATAAAGAAGCATGTGTTGAATGTTTAGATGGAGTTAAAGAAAAACAAAAATTCTTTGCATTCCTAGAGTATCATTTCTATATATACACTAAAGATCAAAAATTTGTAATAAGTGATATTCAAAAAGAATACGAAGGTCAATCTTTCAATAAGCTTTTAAGAGCTAATAAAGTAGACAATAGTTATATAGTAAGTCTTATAATTTGTAAGAATTGCGGAGATACATTAGTTCAAATAGAAAACTGTGTAGTTTAGATTTTAATATTAAATTATATGAAGAGAATTATAGTATTAATGTATTATAGTTCTCTTTATTTTTTGTATAAAATTAAGGGGGCATTATATGAAAAGAATATTGTATTTATTAATAAGACTATTTGCAGGGTTTATATTATATGGTCTTGGAATTGTTGTAATGCTTAATGCAAAGATAGGTGTATCGCCTTGGGATGTACTTCATCAAGGATTATCTTTTAAGAGTGGAATCACTATGGGGCAAGCATCAATAATGGTAGGTTTGGTGATAGTAATTTTAGATGCTGCATTAGGTGAGGGTGTCGGCTGGGGCACTGTTTTAAATATAATTTTTATAGGTGTATTTTTAGATATTATAAAATCTATGAATATTGTACCAGTTGCAGCTAATTTATTTATGGGGATTGTGATGATGATAATTGGAATAATTATTTCTGCAATTGCAACAGTATTATATTTGGGAGCAGGGCTTGGCAGCGGACCTAGAGATGGTCTTATGTTAGCGCTTAATAAAAAGTTTTCTAAACCAGTTGGAGCTATTAGAATGTGCATAGAACTTACTGTTCTAGTTTGTGGATGGATTTTAGGTGGTAGCGTAGGACTGGGTACTATTATAAGTGCTTTTGGACTTGGATATGCTATTCAAATTGGATTTAAGATAT
>CALEBD010000096.1 GCA_937944945.1 uncultured Clostridium sp.
CTTCCAAATCCATTGAAAGTAACTTAGTGATAACTGAACCATTAGGAATATTCAAATCCCTTCTCAAATCTGATTCATAACTTGAACTAAGGATACTGACAATTCTTGCAGCTTTCTTCTGATAATCAAAACCACCGGGGTTAAGAATCTTAGAAGCTGTATCTGCATTTGTCAGAACTCCCCACATCATATCTATCATCAAGTTATTTCTTGCTTCAAGACTATTCTCTTGTGGGGCTTTATTAAAGTCATACTTTACTTTCCTAATCTTAGGTGTAGCAAGTCTGTACTTCTCCTTGTTCTCTTTGAACCATTCCTTAAACTCTACAGGTGCATTTGCAAAGTCATCCATCAGACTGCCTTCTCTGAATAAAGAAGCCAATTCATCAAGTATTCTTTGCTCACCTTTGAAATCCTGCTTTGCTCTTCTGAAATCAAACTTCTCTACCTTAAATTCAGGCAACATGATGTACATTTTATCCACATCAAAGTCTGAACCTGATAGAGTAGTAATCTCAGCAGGAAGCATAATTGCAGAACCATTCTGTTGAGGTAAGAATCCCTTGATATACAGAGGAGCCATTGAATACTTATCTTCAGTTGGTTGTTTTGTTATCTTACAGATGTTTATTCTGTAATTCTTTATGTTTCCATAAAGCACGGACTATATCTTCATCCTATAAGGATGTTGGGCACTCGTGGGTATATTATATTCTATTTTCATAGTTTCAATACCTAGTCTCTGAACCTTTTATAACCATTTAAGTTATAACTTGGCTGCTGATTGTCCCTACTTATTGAATTATCACACATTTGCATATTCCCAATAGTAACCATATCTTTTCTGATGAGTTTTGATACCACTTATTATATTAGCATCTTTCCTAATATTTCCTAACCGTCTAGCAGCTTCTCTAATAGATTGATATGTATTTACTACATTACCATTATCATCTATTTGATTAATCTGCCTCTTATTAGGATTAGATTCTCTGAGTTTCAAGCCTATCCTAATTGCTTTGCCATTATAACAATTAT
>CALEBD010000097.1 GCA_937944945.1 uncultured Clostridium sp.
ACAAAAATTCCAGAATTAAATATAGCGTATAATATACCATCTTTAAGCACATTATTTACTCTATTTACTCCATCATAAGATACCTCATAAGTATTCTCCTCACAATCTAAATAAGTAAACTTAAATTTTATTTGAGAGGGGTCTAATGGTTCCCCTCTCAAATCTACAAAATTTAATCTTATTTTGAAATCATCATTATGACTTATCTTCATAATACTAATCAATTGAAGGATTTTCTAATACATGAACTTCCCTAGCCACTTTTGAGATATCTAGATCTTCACTCTCTGGAGTGGGATTATAGAAGAAAGTAGTTTGCATAAAATTTGGACCATTATAGGTCATAGCTATACCAGCATAAGAGGTAGAGTTAATTTGCTTTCTAGACTTATACAAATTTACATAAGTCTTATCTTCAAAAGTGTCCTCTGCATCATCATCCGTTAATATTACTATAGATTTAGACAAATTCTCTAATCTGGCTATAATAGACATAGAGCTATCACTAATCTTTAAAGCATTCTTTATAGCTCTAACATTAGAAGCTCCGTTTAGAGCTTGAATATTAACAAATGACAGGGTCTCTACATTTAACCCACCTACTGTAACTCTAACAGTATATTCATTATTATCTTTTGCATAGAAGTCATAATCATATGTCTTACCCATATAAATAAAAGATATTCTATGCAAGGTTTTAGCTGAAATACCTATAGTCTCAGAAAATTCACTTATATTACACTTTATTCTATTCTCACTAGTATCAGCGTTAATAGACACTAGATTAATTACAGGAACAGTACTTAATCTAATCAATGAAGTAGTTATCATACCGCTAGTAGCACTAGAACTCATATTTAATGCTTTAGCAACTTTTATTTGTGGGTCTCCGGTTTGAAGTGCTAGAAATCTAGATAAATGTAATTTAGCGGTTAGAGCTTCTATTGAGTATTTTAACTCTGGTAAGCTATATACAGTATAGTCCTGTATCACCCAATCGGAAGATGCTTTTATCATTCTATGCTCATCATTTACTATATAATGAATGGTATAGGCACTATCATTATAGGTAACTGAAACAAATACGGCACTTTCAGAGGATCCGGCTGAAACAGCTACATCTCCAGCTCTAGGAGGAATTACTTCATTACCCCCCACTGGTATAAATGCAGCTCTAAGTTCTGAAGACATGCTATCACCGTTAATAGTCTTTAATAAGGCAAAATTATATACATGAGTTCTGGATATATTAGAGACAGAGTTGCTATTGATATATATAGTATTTACTCCTCCATAACTCGTATATATTACCACTTTTCTGCCTGTTCTTAGTTCTACCCCAGAGAATATTACCACTCCTTGGATAGAACCATAAGCTACGTTAGCTACCTTATCCCCTATAGAAGGAAACTTAGACATACCTTCAATTCCACCAGATATAGGCACAAAAGCATCACTAACATTATCTCCAAAAGATAGTGCATCAAATAAGGAGATATCATATACTACCTTAGAGTCACTATATCCTTCTACAAACTTCTTAACAGCTTTCTGGCTCATTACTTTATCTTCAGATTCCCCACTAGACTGAACTATGTCTAATTCAGATAACATTTGGACCCAATTATCAGGGTTAACCCAAGAACTACTATCTACAGATACACCATTATATTGTATAGTTACCCACTTATTCGGAGTTAAATCCTTAGATAGAAATGTTCCTAAAAATCCAATTCTTCTATCATACGAGGGGACCGCATTTATAGCCTCTTGAAGAGAGTATGCATTGGCAGAATAATTGGCAGAATAATTGGCAGAAATATTTATTGGAAGATTAAGAGCTAGCAGCTGATCCAATGTCTTATTCTGGCTATTATAAACTGATTGTGTACTTGTTACAGGATAAACTTCTTCATCTTGGGTTCCTCCAACCAGTTCTTTATCTTTTAATTTTCTTATCACTCCCATAATCTTAAAAATCTTCTCCTAATTTACTAACATAAACCTCATAAGCAATTCCTTCACTTGTTTTTACGAAGGTAAATTGTACTAATTTGTTTCCACTGCCTGTTAAGCTCAAGGGACCACTTGGAAATATACTGATATTGGCTCCAGCTGTAAGATTTATAGTCTTAACATCAGGTTTACAAGCCAAATAACTTACTCCTGACATCGCACTACTTTTTTCCCTACCATCTGTATTGATGGTAACATTTAATGCTTCTGCAGCTACAGAACACCATACTGTCTGATTAGGATAAAGGGTAACATTAGAATTATCTGTATTTCCATATCTAGTAGAAGATATAATAGATTGTATATCTGCTAAATCTATAGTAACTGTGCTCCCTCCATTCATAGCTGCTATTATAGCAGCATTATCAGAGAAGCTCACATTAGACCCAAATAAAAAGGTTACCCATTGTTCTTCTGGAAAATACTTAATTACTGAAACAGTATTACTATCTGTTACTTTAGATACATTGTATATGTTTCCATAGCCGTCTGTAAACTGTCTTACAGTTCCTTCCTCACAATTACCCCATAACCTTTGGAGTATCTCTGTTAAAGTATCTGTGTCTTCTAATTGACCATATTTTGCTGAACTAATTAAATCTGAGTCAATATATAATGGAAATTGATGCTTATCATCAAAATCAATTTCATTTGAAATAGTTTCTCCAGTTAATGCCTTATACTGACCAACAGTGTATCCGGCAACAAATCTCCATCTCATTAAGGATTCTTCAGTACTGAAACAAACTACGGTCATATCAGTAGTCTGCTCATCATTGTTCAAATCTGCATCTCCATATATGGACAGCAACCAAAGACCTCCAGCCGGATCTACTAATATTCTATAATAATTATCTACATCCTCTCCTGGGTTATCAGTCTTTTCCGTTATATCCTTCCATACTCCATTTATATTGAATCTAAGTACAGGCTTTCCATTACTAATGGTTATCCATCCAACTTTTGGATCATTCGGAGCAGACTCTGAAATAATTATATCCTTGACTCTTACCATCTTATTCATTTATTAGAGTTAGTATTCTTATTCTTTTTTAAAGACTTCTCTTTTATTCTTACATCATCTGAATGCTTCTCTCTCTCAAAGGAGAGTTTCTCCTTTTCTAATCTCATTTTTTCATCAAACTCCCTAATTTTCTCTCTTAAATTAGCTCTATCATCATCAGTTTCAGGCTCACTTATTCCATCTTCCTTACTATTAGCCTGTATCTGAGCCACAATGATTTTAGTTTCATTATCCCTTATATTAGCTTGTTCTTTCTGCTGCATCTCAGCTAATCTCTGTTCATTCTCTAATTGGACTATTTGTTGCTGAGTCTGTAATTGTTGCTGTTGAGCTTGGGCATTTCTTGCTTGTATAGCTTGTTCATCTCTCTCTACTAATCTCTGCTTTTCAGCTAAAGAACTAGAATTATATAATCTCATGATTGTAGAGAATGATAATGCTTGATTTTGTAAAGCAGCTTGTGCTAACATGTCCAGTTTCTGTGCTAATTCTTGAGTACCTTGGCTATTGTCAACAACTAAACCATAGTCAGCTTCTGCAAATTCATCCCCATCTATATCCATAATTCTCATGGAATTATCTGATAAAATATATTGGAACTTTTTACTTCTTCCCTTAAAAGCTATCTTAGCTGTTTCCAGAAAACACTCTAATACTCGTCTCTTTACATCATCATGTACAACAAACAACCATTCAGTTATATGAGAAGATTGTAAGGTAGCTCTTTCCACTCCTCCTACTGTCTCTCTATTACTTATTTGTCCTTCTCTTTGTCTAGTAATCCCAACCACCTCAGACATCTCCATCTTGATAAACTCAAGAAGGTTAATCTGTGATTGAATAGAATTTCCAAACTCAGCATCTATTACTCCAGAAGAGGAATTATTAAGAGCTCCTGCAAGTTTTCCACTAGCAGCTCCTATATTACCTTCTTTGAAGCTATCTTCAACTGCTATACCATTAACTTTGGCATAATACATCCATTTTTCTATATCCCATTTCTTCGGAATTTTGGCGAGATCTAATCTTAATAGTTTTCCCCAGTTTCTAGCCATTATCTTATTCAGTCTATCATGAATAACATCATAGAAATAATTATATCTCTTCATCATATCGACTAAAGAAAATGGCCTACTATCATTAAGATTATATATACTTCCTATAATACCGAAATGACATCTAGATGAATTAGATAATCTATTATA
Organism: uncultured Clostridium sp.; assembly: GCA_937944945.1. Lineage (GTDB taxonomy): Bacteria > Bacillota > Clostridia > Peptostreptococcales > Peptostreptococcaceae > Intestinibacter. Next base: position 4,246 of record CALEBD010000097.1, read on the forward strand.
TTGTACTACTCTAGGTCTCATATTTACATAAATATCAGTTCCTATCTTAGTACCTTCCCAAGCTTCGTTTATGTAAAATATTTGCTCCTCCTCTCCATTATCCTTATCTATAATGTAAGTTTCAGGAAAGAAATTATAAACTTCTTCCCCAGTCTCTGGATCATAGGATTTAACCTTCTTTATTCTCCTTCTAGATTTCCAATACATTCTTAGCACTTTAATATTGCCTGCTAGATCGTAAGGGAGTAAAGAATTTGAGATAGAATCTGAGAATAGATTAAAGGGGTCAAAATAGAACCCATCTGTACTTATCTCTTCTCCTACCATATGGTTATTTACATATCCAAATCTTTCATCTATATTATCCATTGAATCAATAGATGCTTGACCAATATGGTCAGGGATATTCTCTATATATTCAATATCTTTTTTACTTAAGACATCATGATATGTATCTATAACTCTACCAGGGCTCCAATAATCCTCTATTATAATTATATCAGCATCTTCTATTTTATTAGAATAACCTGATTTGAATATCCTAACCTTTAAAGGATTAAGTCTTTCTATTACAGGCTCTCCCCCAACAATATCACATTGATATATTTCTTCACCTACAGTGACTGCATCCATGAAGCCATTATTGAATAATAATGGGATATTATATTCTTTAACATAGTGATTAAGAATAGCATTCCCCCTTATCTCCCGCATGTCTTGCCACTCATAGGTATAATAATCATTAAGTTTTTCTAATTCTTGGTTAAATTCTTCCTCAGATTTAGATGTATCAGCCATTAGTTTCTGTAGGTTCTGTAATAGCTCTTCCTTCTTATTATTCTCTATTTCAGAGATAGCATTTGGATTAGTTACAATTACTCTATAATCAAAGACTCTTCTAGATTCTTCACCTCTTAACACATTTAATTTGCTATTCATAATAGGATAATGCTGAATCCTATCTGGAACAAATCCAGCCTTTATACTATCAGGGTTCAACATTAATTCTATATCTGACATATGAAGTTTTCCATTCAAAAGGTCATAATTGATCTTTTTATGAATTACAGATTTTCTTACAAGACTATAGTTGAAGAAAGTTTTAGAGTCAGCCCAATCAAGATGTGCCTTTCTCCACTTCTTATTCTTCTTGGAGAATGGTAATTGCTGTGGAGGTAAATTTATTAATTCAGACATATTTGATTCATTTTATTCTTTACAAAGTTACGTGAAACTGCTTTCTAAAACAATAATATAAGTAGTTTATTAATTCCTAACATTCTTTTTAGCTAAATTTACTGCCAAATCTAAGATCATAGTTATTTCTAAAGTAGGGATCATTACTTAAATCGTCCTCATTATATTTTTCTCTAGACTCAGCATTCATATTATCACCATATCTTATAATATATTCTTGTCTATATATCATAACCATTCCCATAGCTCTTATTCTATCTACATTGATTTCAGGATTAAATTGTATAGCCTCTTCTATTAAAGCTCTTGTTTTTAAAGTATGTATTACAGGAACACTTACTTGATCATAAGTTCCATCTTCTTTTTCTATTGATATCTGAACTAATTTATTAAACCAATCTCTTAATAAAGAATTAGCATAATTATTAATAGCAGAACTGGCATTTACTCCATATGCATTAGATCCAACATTACTGTACTTTATAAGTTGTTTGTCTCTAAGATACTCTGGAGTTTCAGCTAAAAGATGAACACTTCTTTTAACTTTAAAATATGCATATATTCCTTTCTTATTACTCTCATACAAACATCTTGCATTATAGAACAAACATAATAATCTCGTTATTTCAAAATTATCATCAGCGAAAGGATTTCTCCCAGTAAATTCAGCTACTATGGTATCAGTAAATAAATCGAATACAAAGCATGAGTATAATGAAGAAGATACAGCCACATCATTATCAACAGGGTCCACTCCTATAATATATCTATTATTGAATACCTTACCAGATTTATCCTTTTCAGGCATAGTATATATCTCTAATGCTCCCGTGGTATCATTATCAACTGGATAATTCCGTATAGGTGTACTATCAGTTGGTTTGAATTTCACTTCTCCTTCTCCATTAATATATAATTCACCAACATATATATCATTATATAGGCTAGGATTTTTATCCAATTGAGAAGCTCTCTCATTAAGAGCTTGTACATTAAAATAAGCATCTTTTACCTTTATAATAGCTTCTGCAGGAGTAATAGGATCTTCTGCTATTACTCTTAATACTGAAGTTGGATCAGCTCCATATTTTGCTTTATATCTATTATTTAATATTTGTAATAGGGCCATTACTACATCCGATATTCCATCTTCATTAAAGCATCCTGCTCTATTTAAGTAAGCTGGAAAGAAATATGCGAAGTAATCTTTTCCTTGACCTTTCTTATCATATACATTTTTTACTTCTTTTATATTATAAGAACTGGGGGCATATAATAAAGTTTTAGCAGACTGGAAATTAGATTCTTTATTGTTGGCTGTACCCACAAGATACATTAGAGAGAAAGTAAAATCACCATCTTCTACTGATTTTCTAGTAACATCGTAAAGCTCCAGTAGTCCACTAAAGTTACCAAACTCTTCAAATAATATCCAACCTCTCTTTCCTCTTAACTTATCAGAGTCATCTTTAGCAGATACCCCCATAACCATATTTAGTGACCCTTGAAGTTTCCCATACTCATCCTTGTATCCCATTTGCCAGGTCATCTCATTAGATGACTGTTTAATCATTAGTCTAGGAAATGGAGTGTATTTTGACAAGTGAGATAAAGTAGGAACAAACTTACTTAAAGTTCCATCCTTATCATCTCTAAGATACTCCTTTTGGTATGCTGTGAGAACTGTAATATTTCTTCTTTGAGTTTCCACAGACTCCCCTATTATCAAATTTTTTGACATTATAGATGCCAATGAGTAACTTTTACTACAACCTCTCTTAGCAAGCTCTGCAGCATGATGGCCTTCTTCTCTGGCGTCATTAAGGTATAGATACCGTAGCCAAATTCCTTCAAAGAATAGCCCGAATCCCTCCTTTCTTATAGCTTTCTTTTTGCCCTTCTGATATTCATTTATCATCATTGGACAATAATTGAGGAACCAATATAAATATCCTGGAATCCACATTCCATCAGATTCCCTTAGAAGACCATTATAGCATCTATCTATTTCTCTATCCCAGAATCTTCTATACTCACTATTAGGATTAGGATTAGGTATAAGTTTTGTATATACCCCTTCTTTTAGAAAATACAATGCAGATTGCCTGAAATAATCTGCATCTTTATATATTGGTGGGTTAGTTATATCTATAATAGCTCTATTATACTTATCTCTGGGTAAATCTTCTATTTTTGGTCTAGAAGGAGAAATAAGATTCTGAATAAAAGGAACTGTAGAAATGAAGTCCATAAATTGCTCTACCACTTCATCTGGATATTTAGATAAAAGTTCTCTGGTTATAGGAGTTTGATATTCATTAGTTTGTATTAATACTTCTTCATCCATAATAAAATATGCTACAGTATAAGATCTTCATACATGGATTTTTCTACACTACCTCTTACTCTATCATTTGAAGCAATTTCCTTAGTAATTGCCTTTTCAGCTTCATCTAAATCTTTTACTAGAGAAGGTATTTGCTTTATTATACTTCCTACATCTTTTGTTTCTTTCACATCCAGATCAGCCATAGTAGCTGTTAAAGCTCTTAACTTGCTTCTGTATCCATTAATCATAGCTCTAGTATCATCTAATAACAGAGCTGATATCGGTTTGAATTTAGCATAATAATCTATAGCTTCTTGTAAATCTTTATCTATCTTCCAAGTGTCAGAAACTCCTATACCTTCTAATATCTTTTTATGTCTCTCCTCTTCATCAGTATATATTTGAAAATCAGATCTAGGATCTACAAAAAAATATATATACCCTAACTCCTGTAAAAATTTACTTTTATCTTTGGTTTTATCTCTCTGATGAAGCTTCTTAAAGACTTTTATGGTAAGTAACTCCGGTTCAAATGTCAATTTAAATCCTTCATATTTTAATAACCTCATAGACTTCCTCCCTTATAATTACCATTTACTATTTGATTGTAATCCTCAGTTCTTATAAATCTAAAAAGAGCTTCTAATAAAGAATTACATAATCTCTTATTTATTCCCTCTTCTTGATCTTTCAGAACTTTTTCTGTAAGAGAAACTATGACAATTTTATATTTAGAATCATTGTCAATGAGCCACACTATCCATTCATACTTCTTATATGATTTAAATGTCGAATTAGGCTCTACAATTCTTTGCAAAACCAGATGGCTGTTAACAGAGATCCCTTGTTCATTTCTTTCTAGACGTATGTACCTATTCAAAGACTCTATAATATCTTCTATACTCATAAATAAAGAAAATTAAAGAAAAAAAAAATAAAAGAAAGGCCAGCCAACTAACTGACTGGCCTTCCTGAATTTAGGAAAGAATTTTCTTTTTCCTAGGTATGATTATATTTGAAGGAGCCACATCTGGAATTTCCTCATAATCTTCAATTACAAAATCAATGTCTCTGTCTTGAAGTAGTAAACATTGCTTATTATCCAGTTCGATTATGTCAAAATTGAAGGTTACAACTGGATTATCAGTAACAATACCATCTTTTAAAGATCCCTCCTTATGTTTTTTAACTGCAAATCTAGAAGGATTTATACATACAATATCTCCTACATTAATTCCTCTTACTGAGTCTCCTACAGCAAGTACTGTCTGATATTCTTTTAGAGTCCCTTTTTGTCTACTTGTATCTATTAGGCCAGTAGAGGTTTTTACATCATTCTCATACTTATTCATGGTAGTCACTAATGTAGTGAACATAGGACGTATCTTTTTTACTTTAATCATATTTATCTTTCTTTCTTAATTTACTTATATATTCGAATCTCTTTTTCATCCTAGTCATTCTATCGAATGTACAAGATAGTTTTCCCAGGCTTGGAATATTAAAGTTAGTTCTTAATTTAGAGAACTCCTCTTCACTTAGATTATCCTTCAATGGTAAGGATTGAATAGTTTGCCTTATGAACTCCCAATAAGATTTATAGGCTAGTTTTACTACTTCAATTGGGATACCTAAATCTATAGCAACTTTATTCAAAATGTCTTCATACCTCATTTTAATTCAAAATATAACAATAAATGAAAAGCATTACATCCTTCCTCTATATTAGGTATGAATCTAGGATTTATTCTACCATTTATTATTACCTTGTTCTTCCTTAGCTTTCCCATAATTACTTGAAAATGAGGAAGAGTTATATTACACTCTTCTCTCACTTTTCTTTTAGTATCTTCACTCATAGTAACTTTATCAAGTATGTCATTATCTTTGATAACTTTACTGAGCTCATATCTATGTTTTACAAAACATGCAATAACATCTATTTCTCTGTCTGTTAAATTATGGAAAGGTCTAAGAAACTTAAACCAGTACTCAAAAAATTTACCATCTAGTGAAGTAGGAATTCTAATAACATTATTAGCTTTCCTATTCATATATTTAATTTTCGGATTGGCCTGAATCTTCTTTAGGTTCATCTTCATTGTCAGGAAGAGTCATTAAAGACTCTATTTCTGAAGTACATTTAGAAACGAATTCCTCATTAAATGCATGAGCATTTTCAATTACCTTAAAGAGGTAATCTAATCTCTTGAACATATTCTCTAGATTAGATTCTTGAAGTTTTGCATACAATTGTCTAACTTGCTCACTCAATTGATGTGCTACATTCTCTAACTGCTCATAACTCATTTTTGCATTCTCTTTTACTGCTGTATCTTTTACATTCTCTTCCATTATACTATTTATATTAAATATTTCCCGTATTTCTCTTTATATAATTCTCTCCATTTATCTATATTTGTTACTAAGACAGATGTGCTTCCACATTCATCACAGTAATCTAATTCTGGGTCATCATCATCTATCTTCATGATACTTAAAGATAGGCAGTTTCTACAGTAAGATACTGGGATGCGCTCATAATCTTCTTTGCTATGCTTATCTTCTGAGATACTTAATTTGTTCATAGATTCTCTTTTTATATTCATTCACACTTCTACTATGAGCTCCTTTTCTTTTAGAAGTATTCTTTCTATTATTAAATGGTCTCTTTGGTATGATAATTCCATTTTTTGTTATATGA
>CALEBD010000098.1 GCA_937944945.1 uncultured Clostridium sp.
TATAAACCATTTATATAAACTATTTGTATCTTTTTATATAAATTAATTTTTTGATAGAATTTGGTACAAATTAGCTTAAATATTAATAATATAAACTATGCAAGTGAATTACTGGGGGTGACATCATGGCAAAAATAGTAGAAGTGAATGATTTGACTAAGACGTTTTATACTAAAGACGGTGAAATGCGCGTACTAGACCACATCAACTTTTATGTTGAAGAGGGCGAGATATTTTCACTGTTGGGACCGTCTGGTAGTGGTAAATCTACTATTTTAAACATTTTGACAAAATTATTAGAACCAACTGAGGGCGACGTGGTCATTAATGGAACAATCGGATATATGTTTCAACGTGACCATTTATTAGACTGGAGAACTATAATGGATAATATAACTATAGGGCTTGAAATTTTAAAAAGAAAGGATAAAGCTTCGCTTGATAGAATTGAGAGACTTTTAAAAACGTACGGACTTTGGGATTTTAAGGATATGTATCCAAAAGAACTATCAGGAGGGATGAGACAGAGGGTAGCGCTAATAAGAACTTTGTCAGTAGACCCTGATATACTTTTGTTGGATGAACCTTTCTCTGCTCTTGATTATCAGACGAGACTTATGGTAAATGACGATATTTACAAAATTATAAAAAATGAACACAAGACAGCTTTGCTTGTAACTCACGATATAAGTGAGGCGATTGCAATGTCTGATAGAATTGCTGTGCTTTCTAAAAGACCTGCAACAATTAAATGTGAGCATGAAATAAACTTCGGCGATATGGAAAATGAAAAAACTCCGTTTAATTGTAGAAAGGAACCTGTATTTCAACAATATTTTGATATTCTTTGGAAGGAGATAGATAATAATGACATTGGGTAAATTTAAAAAGAATAAGCAAGCTTCTAAAATGTCATCTACAGCTAACGATGTTTCAAGTGTAGAAAAAAAAGAAATGTCTGTAGGATATCAAAATTATTTGAGAAGTATTAAAGTAGAAAAAATAAAAGTACTTATTATGCAACTTGTTTTATTAGTGGCGATTTTAGTATTATGGGAAGTTCTTGCAAATAAAGGTGTTATAAGTACATTTTTATTTAGTAAACCATCCGAAATATACGACTTGTTTATGAGATATATGGAAAACGGAAAACTTTGGATACATGTAAAGACTTCTGTGTATGAGACGATGCTTGGGCTTATAATCGGTACAGTTGGCGGTGTATTAGTTGCGATACTACTTTGGGCATCTCCTAGACTTTCAAAAGTCTTAGATCCATTTTTAGTAGTATTAAATGCACTTCCTAAAACAGCTTTAGCACCTATTGTAATCGTTTGGGTAGGGGCTAATATAAAAGGTATAGTTGTGACAGCAATATTGATTTCTATCGTTGTTACAATATTATCTGCATA
>CALEBD010000099.1 GCA_937944945.1 uncultured Clostridium sp.
TAAACTTGTAATTTAGATTTACCTCTAGGAACAACGGCAAATGTTTCATAACGGTCTTTTATGTTCAAAATAATATCTTCTATATGTTCTAGAACATTGGCTTGTAAGGGTTCGCCAGTCAGGTTACACATTCTTAAGCCTTTGGGGGTTCTTTCATAATATAAATGCTTTAAGGACCCAAGTGTATCATACCAAGTTCCAGAGTTAAACAGTTTAATTACTTGTTTACGTTCCTCCTCATTATAAGGACTCCACCTATTCCCAAATCCTCTACTGGTTCTATCATTGTATGTTTCTGTTCCCGATTGTACTATATAGTCAATGATATCATCCAAATTAGATTCTATTATTTCAGTAGCATAGTCTAAAGGGTACTTTCCGTCAACTACTTTAGTAGTATCAGTATCAAGAATGGGATATTCTTCGTATGAGAACAACAGTCCTCTAGTTTTAGGAGTAGAGAATATATGAGCATTAGTGTCAAATAAGAATCCATCAGCATAATGCTCTATTCCCGTTAATGTATCAATACAGAATTGTTTTATCTTGTCTCTTTGTGCCTTTAATGATTCCTCTATTTTATTGCAATCAAATTGCAAGTTTATAGAGTTTTCATCAAAATAGAAAATAAACCACTTGTAAGAATCTAAATCGTTCAAAGTTTTAACCTTTTCATTTTCCATAATTCATTTGTTTAATTATTAATTTATAATTATCTTTTTATATATTTGTAACGTATATCTCCACCTTCCTATCAAGTAATAACTGAACAAGTATCTACTAGATTAATTAGTTATTAACTTCTAAATGGAAAGTAATGGAATATACGTTACAAACAATTTTGAAGAAGCCTGTTCTTGTACACGCATACAAACGTACAAGATTTGGCAAAGTCGAGTTCGTGAGAGAACATCGAAGAAGATTACCTCGTAGGTAAATTTAGTTGGTTTAGTTACAAGATTATTTCAATCAAGTAGATGTAACAGTAAAGGTGGTACTGCAATACCACCTTTTTTATTAATCTTAGAAAATAATCATATCTTTGCATAGATAATCATAAACATAGCCCCTCGCAAACATTATGAGATAATTAATAGTCCACGAGATTAATTAGTTATTCACGGTTCTAGCGGGAACTGGATTACTTTTATTTCTACAAAGTTACTAATTTTTAATAAGTTAGCCAAATGATATGTGTTAAAATTAGTTACCGCACTTAATTGTTTAATATCTTTGTAAGCTCTTTTAAATTATGTTCTAAAACCTTCCTATTGGCAATAACCCCAACCTCATTAACTATTATTGCATCTAACTCCGCATTATCTGGATTATCTGCTAAATACTTGTACTCTTCTATCATATCCCAATTTAAATGTGGGACAGTTAATATAAATGAGACTTCTTTATTTATCCCAAGTGAGCAAGCTGCATCATAGGGATGCTTTGATGTTATATAAATCCATTTGTTCATATTTATTCATTTCTTATATTCTTGGAAAGTCATCTATTATTGGTCCTCCATCTTCTTCTGGAATCTCCTGAGACCATTCTTGTAATATTTCTCCATTGATAATTTTGATGCCTTCTATATGAAAATTATCTTTGTCATAACTATAATTTTCTACTTTATGAAGCAGATTAAAGAACTCATCCGATTTAGAGATGTCTCTATGTTTTATAAAAAAGTAGTGTGGAAGAGGTATAGTAACTTCGCACCATTTATCTATATTTTCTCTGAAAGAAGCTATAGATTTCGGGCACTTATTATCACAGTACTCTAATAACCAACTTGCCAATATAAGTAAGTCTTCTTTATTTATACTTGGATTCTTTTTTAAGATTATGTCAATTTCATTCATAGCCATTTACCATAGTGTTAATGATAGGAATACCTAATGTAGATATTCCCCATATCTTGTCAGATAAATTATTTTTAAGAGAATTGTAAG
>CALEBD010000100.1 GCA_937944945.1 uncultured Clostridium sp.
AAAAAAGGGGGAGGGGTATTTTGAAAAGTTTCCAAATAAAGACGAAGATTAATTTTGGTAAAGGTGCACTTGAATCATTAGAACAATTAGCAGGGAAAAAAGTACTATTGATAACAGATCCATTTATGGTTAAGTCAGGTTTAGTTAACGAAGTAATTAAATATCTACAAAAGTCTGAATATACAGTTTTCTGTGATATAGTTCCAGACCCACCTATGGAAGTAGTTACAGCTGGAATAAAAGAGTTTGAAAGATTTATGCCAGATGTTGTTGTAGCATTGGGCGGTGGCTCGGCAATAGACACTTCAAAAGCAATAGTATACTTTGCTAAGAAAATATTGAATTTAGAAAATATAAAATTAGAAGATGTAAAACTTATAGTAATTCCAACGACAAGTGGAACAGGCTCAGAAGCGACATCATTTTCTGTTATAACCGATGCTCAAAAGGGAGTGAAATATCCTTTAGTATCTGATGAATTGTTGCCAGATGTTGCAATATTAGACCCTGAGCTTGTGAAAAGTGTGCCATCAAATGTCACAGCAGATACAGGAATGGATGTTTTAACTCATGCAATAGAGGCATATGTATCTACACAATCACACGATTGTTCAGATGCATTAGCAGAAAGAGCTATTAAATTAGTTTGTGAATACCTTCCAAAAGCATATGCAGATGGAGATGATATAAAAGCAAGAGAAAAAATGCACAACGCCTCTTGTTTAGCGGGGATAGCATTTGATAAAGTTTCTCTAGGAATAAACCACTCAATTGCCCACGCAATCGGGGCAAAATTCCACATATCACATGGTAGAGCAAATTCACTATTATTAGTCCATGTTATAGACTATAACTCACAAATAAAAGGATATAAAACAATAGAGTTTTCTGAAACTGCGAAAAAATATGCAGAAATATCTTCATTTTTAAAACTAAATATTTTTAATGAAAAGATAGCTGTAGATAGCTTAAAAGATGCTATTATAAAATTGCAAAAACAACTAAATATGCCTCTTACTTTGACAGAGTGTGGAATAGATGCAAAAGAAGTGGAATCTATGAAAGATGAGATAGCAGAGCTTGCTTTAAATGATAATTGCACAAAAACTAATCCAGTAAAACCGACAAAAGAAGATATAATCAAAATTTTAGAGAAAATAATATAAAGTTATATAGAAAGGAAAACAAAATGGAAGGGGAAACTAAACAAAGGATAATACAAGAATATGTTCCGGGAAAACAAGTAACACTTGCACATATTATTGCAAATCCAGATGAAGATATATACAAAAAGCTCGGTTTAGTAGTAGATAAAAGAGAGTCACTTGGTATTTTAACAATAACTCCAAGTGAGGCTGCAATAATAGCAGCAGATGTTGCGACAAAAGCATCAGATATATCATTAGGATTTATAGATAGATTTAGCGGTTCATTAGTAATATCAGGAGATGTAAGTTCAGTAGAATCTGCAATAAAAAATATATTAAAGGTTTTAGGTGATATGCTAGGGTTTTCATCTACAAAAATTACGAGGACTTAATCATGAAGAATATAATTTTTATGGGGAAGACTGGCTGTGGAAAGACTACATTATGCCAAAAACTAGATAAATTAGAATTAATATATAATAAAACGCAATCGATACAGTTATATACTGATTCAATCGATACTCCGGGAGAATACATAGAAAATAGGGGATTTTATAATGCACTTATAGTTGCAGCAAGTGATGCTAAAATAATAGGGGTAGTTTATGATGCAACACAAGAGAGAAATTACATAGCACCTGGATTTGCAAGTAGATTTCCAAAGGATGTAATCGGTATAATCACAAAAATCAATTTAGCAACAGAACAACAAATAGATTATGCATGTGAAATGTTGAATATGATAGGGGTAAATAAAATTTTTAAAGTAGATACAATCGACAATGTGGGAATAGATGAATTATTTAAATATCTAAGAAATGATTAAAATAAAAAAGGCTATCTAAAATATTATATTAATTTAGATGGCCTTTTTGTTGTATATTGAAGTTGTAAAAAGCTTATTTAGATCTTTTATATGCCCTTATATCGTTGGCATATTGTTCTGATTTTTTAGTCATGAAAGTTAGATAATCAGAACTCTTTTTTAATTTTATATTATTGTTGTGTATTTTTACAATATTATATCTATAAATATAATTTATAAAACTATTATTTTCTATTTTTCTAAGTTTTAATATATTTAATTTTTCATTTTCTAATTCTTCAATTTTAGATTTATAGTTTAAGTATTTCTCTCTATCTTCTTCAGATAAAGCCCTTAAAATCATAGTGTTTTGGTGTTCAAATGAAAAATTATCAGCTTTTTTTATAGCAATCCTAGTTCTTGTATAAGTAAACCTTACATATGCATACCAACGTAATCTCAATTTTAGATAATACTCTGTATCGTTTGTTTCTCTAGTAGAGTAGTTTTTGGTAATGCTGAAGTCTTTTATAGTGAATTTATATTCAGATATAGAATTATATAAAAAACTGCTTATTATATAAGATAACTTATTAAACAGATTATTGCAAGTCTTATAAAATTTATAATCATATATATCGATATTTACTTTAGATAGTGAAATCTTAAATCTTATTTTATAATATAAAAATCGAAGTATAAAAAATAATACAATTAAACCGAATAATATTCTGAAATAAGTTGATAAATTGGAATCAAATAAGAAATAATGTCCTATATGATAAATACCAATTCCAAGTGATGCAAATATAACAATAAACAATTCACTCAAAATATATTCCCCCCTTTAGATGTAAAATTACAAAATATAAATCTATGTCAGCGTTATTCATATAAGAAAAACAAGGTTATAAATATAGTATCATAGAAGAATGATAAATTTATAATAAGCAAATATTTTGCAATAACTGAATAAAAAATTACACTTTATAAAAAATAGTTGCTTGTGAGTAATAAAAATTACTATTTCTATGATACTTATGATAAAATTTAACATATACAATAAATGGAAAATAAACTTTGATAGAATCTTATAATTATTTTAAATTTATTTTTAGCCTATTAATAGGAGGGCCAGATATTAACTATATGGTCTTTAAATAAGGGGGATTTTATATGGTTACAGATATTAAATTAGAAGAACTAATCGATATTAATATCCTACAAGAAATTCAGGATATATTTGCAAAATCAACAAATGTAGCTGCTGTAACAGTAGATTATGAGGGAAGACCCATTACCACTCCAAGTAATTTCACAAATTTTTGCACAGAAATTAGAAAAGATCCTAAGTGGAGAGATAAATGCTATAAATGTGATGCATATGGAGGGATACAATCATTAATTAATAGAAAACCACACATATATAAGTGCCATGCCGGTCTATATGATTTTTCTGTTCCACTTGTAATAAATAATAATTATATTGGGGCGATATTAGGTGGACAATCTAAGTTAATTGATGAAGATGAATGTGACGAAAAAACAGGGGCTTTTGGAAAATTATCAAAATGGAGTGGTGAGAAATTAGAAAAATACTACAATTCTATTGAAGAAAAAAAGTATGACGATTTAGAATCGGCAGCAGATCTAATTTACAGGATTTCTACATATATGTTAGAAAACAAATTTGTAAATATGATAAAAGAAGAATTAATACAAAAAGAAACAAAATTGATAGAAGAAGAGAAAAAGAGAGTAGCTTTAGAAAAGACATTAAGGGAATTAAAATTAAAAACATTACAGTACCAAATAAATCCACACTTTATATTCAATGCGTTAAATACTATTCAAAACTTGGCATATATAGAGCAAGCGCCAAAAACATTAGATATTATACACAGTTTTTCAGATTTAATTAGATATAGTTTGAGAAATGAAAACGAAGGTATTACTTATTTATATGATGAGATAAATTATGCTGAGAGTTATATGAATATCCAAAAGGTAAGATTTGGAGAAAAAATAAATTATAGCATAGCCATAGATAAAAAATACCACGACCTCAAGTGTCCTTTTATGATACTACAACCAGTTTTAGATAACTTTATTAAATATGTAGTGGAGAAAAACATAAAAACATCAGAACTTAGAATAAAAGGATATGAGGATAGTAACAACTTTATAATAGAAGTAATTGACAATGGAGATGGTATT
>CALEBD010000101.1 GCA_937944945.1 uncultured Clostridium sp.
TTACATGGTAGAGCTGGAAATATTGATGAAGTAGATTACAATAATCCAGATTCAAAGAGAAGAATATTCCCAACTAAATGGTATGATAAACAAGAACCATTTGAATTTGAATTTGTTGTTAATACTCCAGCTGGATTACATAAGATATTTGATAATTTAATTATTGTTTCTAATAATGTAGAACCAGAATCTCTTGAAATAGAAATTGTTGGAGATGTGTACGATTTTGATAAAGAAAACATTTATTCTTCTATTAAAAAGGGAGAAAGTATTACAAATGTTTTTCCTAAGATTTTGTTAGATGAAGATGAAGATAAGAAAAAGGAATATTATACAACAGTTACATGAGATAATATGCGTAATGAATATTCGTTATTAGTACATCAAGATTGTTTAAATATTAAAGAGTATGGCAGAAGATTAGGAAATATATATTATAATCATGATATGTGGTATACAGTTATTCAGCCAATATATTATGAAAATGATACTCTTAAATCTACAAGAGTGAGAGATAAATATGCAATTATTAGAGTTCGATATAATGGAACTCAATTAGCCACTATCTCTGCATTACATACAATAATGACGCAAGGATATGTATAAATATAGAAAAATAAATAAGTTGATTACTGGAGGAGAAGTTGCAGGAATTATGGATGTAGACATGTTTAGTAAAATTAATAAGAATTTTATGCCTGGCATTCCTAAATCTGACTTTATGAAAAAATCTTCAACTACAATCCAGCAAGATATGCCAAAGATTAAAAACTCCACTTCTTCATTAAATCAAACAAAACCGACAAGTGGATTTGGGAACTTTATGGGTTCTACAGGTATGAACATAGCTTCTCAAGCATTAGGAGCTATTGGGAATATTGGAGGTCCAAATGGAGGAGAACAAGCAGCTGCAATTAAATCTGGAATTAGGTCAATTACTGATAAGTTAGGGCCAATAGGAATGGCTATAGGAGCTGCTGATGATTTATTAGGAGGTATAGCAGGTATGGCAGGTAAAAAACTTGATGGAGTATCTACAGGAGACAAAGTCATTAGTAGTATTCCTGTTATTGGAAATGCTGCAAGTTTATTTAGTAGTAAGTTAACTAAACATAATTTTGATAGAAGTAGTGTAGCATCTGATTATTCTTTTAATAAAGAACAAGCTGCGTCTGATCTAGGTGGGAAAGGCATATTATTTGGAAAAAGAAAGAAAGAAAGACAAATAGCTAATGCCTGATCTATGTATAATAAGAAGGCAGATATAACTGACTTTAATAAAAAGAGGCTTAACAGTGATGCTGCAATGGCTATTAATTCTCAAAATCAATTAAGATTTTCTGGTGGTCAACAATTATATTCATTAGCTAAACATGGAATGAAATTTCCAGAATTAGATGAAGCAAGAGTAATTATAAGTAGGTGATCAACCAATTCCAAGGAACCCAAAAAATTTCAACTTGGAGGAAAAATGAATCTAATTCCAGAAGGTGCACTACATGCTAGAAAACATAATTTAGAAAAGGTAAATTCTGAATTAGATGGACAAATTACTAGCAAAGGAATTCCTGTAGTAGCGCAATCTGAAGGAGGAATTGTTCAGACAGCAGAAATTGAAAAGGAAGAATGGACACTTAGAAAAGAGTTTACCGATAAACTTGAAGCTTTATATAAAGCATATCAAGAAGATTCATCTAATGAAATTGCAATTGAAGCTGGAAAATTAGTTTGTCATGAACTATTAAAGAATACAGATGATAGAAGTGGACTAATTAAAAGTGTGAAATAATATGCCATTAGATATAAGATCACAAGTTGTTACAGCTCTGGATAATATTAATAAAAATCCAGAGCTGTATACTCCTCCAAAACCAACTATACCTTTAGAAACAAGAATCAACGATTTGAAAGAAGCTAATCCTAGTAAATATAGAGACTATATTTCTACATTAACAACTTCTGCAAATAATGGAAATGAAAAAGCTAGAGAGTTATTAGGAAAAGTAGGAGAGGATGCAGCTAGACAAAGAAGAGGGTATGAAGGATTAAATAAAGCTATTTATGCTCCAGCCATAATTGGAGCAGGAGCTTTAGCAGCTCCAAGTGCATCTTGAATATATAGTCAATTGCCAAAGTGAATCAAAACTGGAATTGATATTGGATTAACTGCTGATGGAGCTAGAAATTTATTTAGTGGGGATGGTATACAGAAAACTTATAGAGAAACTAAAGCAGGAAATTATGAAAAAGCTATTTTATCTGGAATAGGAGATATTTTAGATATAGTTGGCGGTATATCTCTTACTAAACGTGTTGGAAATGGATTAATAACCAGAATAGGAAATAGGAATATCTATACTTATAATAATATTTCCCCTGCAAGTTATAAATTTTCAGATCATAAAAAAGAAATATTGCCATGATTTAAAGATTTTGTTTTTAATAAAACAAATTTAAATCCAAAATACACACTTCCAGATAAGTTAGGTGGTTTTGTAAGCGCTAAAAATGCTACTAATGAATCTAAAGTTCATATTGCAAAAATAGGAAGAGATGAAGCCTGAAGAAAATATCTTGGTATAGAATCTAAACATCCTGTTTTTATTTCTAATCAAGATGGATCAGTATCTTATAATATGCCTTATTTAAGATCTTTATTAAAACCAGAAAATACAAAGTTACCTACGGATTTTCAAATTAAAACATTTGAGGATGGTATTAAAAGAGATTTTATAACTGGAGCATTTGGAGGAGTTGATCAAAATATTGGAATAGATAGATTAAATAATAGTACATTAAAAAATATATCGAGGGAAGCATTATTACCAGATAGAAAACCATATTTTCGTTATGAATATTTATCTCCTCAAGAATTAAAAGATTATTCAGATATAGTTTCATCTAATGGAAACGATAATTTTACTGTAATTGATGGAATTAGAAAATATGGTAAATATCATATGAAAAATATTTGAGATCTGCATCCTTTCAAAGATAAGAATAATAGTACATCTGAAATATTATCTATTCTATTACCTAAAAAGTTGTCTCATTATGAAGTTGATAAGATTTTAGGTGGCAAACCATTTACCTTAAATACTTATATTGACTACTCAGATAATTTTTACAAAGGTCATTGAAGAGGACCTTATAAAAACAGAAGTTGAAAAATGGGTTATAAAGATCTTAAACAATCATTATGATAATGAAAGAAACAATAATTGAAATAGCAGATAAGAAATATAAAGTCTTACTTGCAGAAACGGAAGAGGAAAGAACTCAAGGACTTTCTAATGTAGAATCTATGGATGATGACGAAGGTATGTTATTTATAATGCCTGAAGGTCAAGGTCAAGTAGTATTTAATACAGAGGAAATGGAATTTGATATTGATTTAGTATTTATAAATCAAGACGATGAAGTTTATAATATAGTATTAGGTAAAGCTCATAGTTCTGAACCTATTATTTCTACTCCTGAAGGTGAAGAAGGAAGAACTAAATATGTATTAGAAGTTAATGCTAATTCTGGAATTCAGATTGGAGACGAATTAGACTTTGAAGAGGATATAGATGAAGAAGAAATTGATAAAATGTATATTCTTGGATCTGATGGAAAACCTCAAATGGATTTAGTTGGTGGTGAGAGAATTATCTCAAGATCTGAAACTAGGTCGTTGATTATCAAGGCTAAACGAGCTAATAAATCAAAGTCTGATAAAGATTATAAGAAATTAGGTAAGTATATATTTAAAGTATTAGAGAAACAGGATAATCGTAAGCCAGAATATGTTAATCTTCCTAAATAGATAAAGAAAAAGGAGAGTAATTTCTTACTCTCCTTAAAAGATACTAACTATCTTTTATAACCCTATATTGTCTCATGTTTAATCTAGCATCTCCAAAGAGAATGAAATAGACTCATTTTATACTCTTGGGTTGTGGAACAAAGATAATATAATATTGCTAATGTAGCAAGTGTTTTCATAAAAATTTAATGTAAATGAAAATTTTAGTAATTTTATTTGGATATTAAGAACTAAAGTATTATCTTTGGGCATTAAATGAATATATGACAATCATAGAGTTATGAGATATCTATAAAATTAAAAATAATTTAAATTATGAAAGTTAAGAAATTTCAAGAAGGTGGAGCAGCTCCCGCACCTAGTGCAGTACCTGCTGGTCCTCAGGGTGGACAAGATCCACTACAGATGTTAGCCGAAATGGCAGCTCAAGCATTACAGGCACAAGATTGCCAGGCAGCAATGCAAGTATGTGAAGGCTTTTTAGCACTTTTACAGCAAGCTATGAGTGAAGGTCCGCAGGGTCCTGTAGGTCAAGCTCCTGAAGGAGAACCAGTTTTCAAAAAGGGTGGAAAAATGGTAGGTCGTAAGAAATGCGCTAAAAAAGAAAATGGCGGAGAAATGAAAAATAAATTTTTCGGCAAAAAGTAATTTAATGATCATTAGATAAAAGGGAGATTTGACATGATCAATCTCCCTTTTTATATATAAAGTAAGTGTGATAAAATGGCACAAGTAATTAAATATCAACAAGGCGGTTCTACTCCTACTCAAAAATACGGCACTTTTACTATAGATGGTAATCAATATCAGGTTGATGATGATTTTCTAAATCAGATGTCTTCTTATGGAAAAACATTAGATCAAGATACTGCATATCAATTTAGTAAAATAACTGATGCTCTAAGATCAGGTGCTAATTTATCATATAATTCTAGTGCCGATAGATTAGAAGGAGTACAGTTTGATGTTACTAATAATCAAGCAGAACGTTTAGGTAAACGTCGAAGTAGACTTGGCAGAAGTTTTGGAAATCTATGAAGGGGAAAAGAAAATACTGCAAGAAATGCAGTTCATGCTTTAAAGGATTTTCAATATAAAAAGCCAGTAGAAGCATTAGATCCAATTAATATTAGAGATTGGTCTAGTGATATTACTATGGAATATAAGCGTAATAAAGATACTGGAGATTTTGAATTAGTAAATGGAAATAGAGTTTATATAAATGGAGCTAATAATCTAAAAGCAACTAGAAGACTTCGTAGTCTAAAAGATATTGCAGGTTATGGGGATAATGATCAATTTAAAGGCTATAATGATTTAGATAAGCAAGCTTATATAGACTTTTACAATAAATATGGTGAGCAAGGCATAGAAGATATTATATCTAGGCTTGAACAAGGAAATTGGACGGATGAAGATGCTATGGCATTAGATGATATTGGTATCTTTTTAGAAGGAAGTAAACCTGTTCAAGCTCAAAAAGAAGTAGATCCTGCACAAGAAGAACTTAAGAAAACAAAAGAAAACTGAAGTAAAGCAGGATGAGATTATGATAAGTACCATAACCTATTTAACGTTGATTCAAATGGGAATGTAACTATAAATAATCCAGAATTATTATCATATATTGGAACTGGAGATGCATGACTTAATAATGAATTTAAAAGAAAATATGGAAGTTATGCGGATTATATTCCAGATGACTCTGGTTTATTTGTTATTAATGGAAAAGTATATAGGGGTGATGACCAAGATAGTTTATCTAAAATTCAAAAGTATTTAGATTTTGTAGCAGATAATAAGAGAACTGCTGGTAATTCTTCAATTATTAAACAATATTGGGATGAAAATCGTTCTAGATCTCCATGGTTTAGTACTTCTGTTGATTCAGAAGGTAATCCAATGTGGTCCCCGTATTTTCAACCAAATCGATATGCTGCAGATCTAACTGGTAACTATGTTAGACAAGCAGGTGATCCTTTAGTTTATGATTATTTTCCTAATTACAATCCTGAAGATTCTTCTCAGTTTGATCCCTATGGACACCCTTTAAGAACTTTAGCAGAAAGAGTATATATTGATCCTTTAACTAAACAAAGAATTAATTATAATAATACTTTACAAGAGCAATTAGATCCAAATATAGTTAATTCTTACTATGAAAATAATCCTACAACTGCTTTTAATAGTTACTATACTATAGGAAATACTGGAGGATATAAAGAAGTAGCAAGTACTGGAGATGCTTCAAATCCTCAAACAAGAGCTACATTGTATTATAATCCTCAAACTCAATTATACTATTTTCATGACGAAAACCCAGGAAATGATAACTATACATTAAATAGTCGTTTACCTGGATCTGAAGATAGTATGAGAAATTATTATTGGAATATTGATTCTCGTTTAGGACAATATATTGAGCAACATCCTGAAATCTTAAGAGATCCAGAAGTTAAGGGATATATTAGTGATATTATTAGAAATCCATATATAGCTACAATTAGTACTCGTCATGCTAAGTTTAATCCAATTATTGGACAAAAATATCCTGATTTATATCAATTATTTCAGGATTTAATTAAAACTCAAACGCTTGGTAAGTATCAACAACAATATTCAGGAACAGGAGGTAATTCTGCTCTAAGAAGTATTACTACTCCTGAAGGCTTAGAACAATTAGGTTTAGCTTATAGAGTTCCAAGTAATAAAAATGGAGGAGTTATTAAATATCAAATTGGAGGAGTTGCTGCAAATAGAGTTAATAGTGCAAAAGCTAGTAAACAAGCAATTCAACAATCAGATAAAAAACTTCGCGCTGCTGGAGAAGAAAAAACTATTGGAGATGGTACACAATTAACTGCTTCTGATAAAGCTGAGATTGCAGCCTTAATTGCAGATGCTGCTTCCTTAGGTGCTACTTTTGTACCAGGAGTTGGTAATATTGCTGGTGCTGGAATTGGTGCAGTAGGCTCATTAACTGGGTTTGGAGCAGATGTTTCTAAGGATGGATTGGATTGGGGTGATGTCGGTAATTTAGCACTTAATTTAGGATTAGATATTGCTACATTACTTCCAGTTGTTGGTTCAGGAGCTAAAGCAGCAAAAATAGCTAAAGCTTTAAAGAAATCTAAAGCTGTTGCAAATGCTGTTAAGTGAGCAACTAGAGGAGTTAGTTTTGGAAGTGCTGCATCTGGATTAGCAACTGCATGAGAAAATATTCAAGATGGTAAATGAACTATTAAAGATGTTCGTACTGTATTAAATGGAGTTAGAGGTTTTGCTAATTTAAAACGTAACACAGGAAGTGCAAAATTAAAAGGAGGAAACTCTGATATGGTTACCTTAAAACCAACTAATAATAAAAATCTTCCTACTATTAAATTAGGTCGTTCTGAGATTGAGTCGGTCAATTCACTTCCAAAAAATCAAAAAACTGAAAAGTTAGAGGAAATAATTATTGGAAAATTAGGTAAAGCTAAAACAGATAATGTTACTGACTTACTTTCTGAGTATGGTATTAAACGTTCTTCTAATGTAAATTTCAATTGGAGAAAACCTTGGAAGTCTTCAATAGGTAAAGGACTTAATACAGGACAATTTAAATATGATGAACTTCCTAGTACTTATAGAAATCCAGATGATATGGGTTGGTGAAATTGGAATAAGACTGCTGCTACTAGAGATGCAAAAACTAATAGAAGTAATCCTTATTTTAAGAATTATACAGATAAGCAAACTTCTCAAGTTCAAAGATTTTTTGGAGGACCTGAAATGTTTACATCGGTTACAGCTCTAAAACGGAGACCTATTACAATGCCAATCTATTCTAACTTAGCTCCTAACTTAGGAATATTTAGTAATCAACCACAACATCTCTGGTATTATAAACCAGAGAATAATCCAGTATTTTATAAAAAAGGCGGTAAAATTATAAAAGCACAACCTGGTACTAAGTATCCTACATTTAGTACTCCAATAGATCAAAATTGAACTAGTGTAGCTGATTATATGCTAGATAAAAATAATAATCCGATTAATGTACAAGTAGATCCAGTTGCTGTTGTTGGAACTCCTATTAAACGTGCTTCTACAAGCTTAAATAAAGCTGTTCAATCACCTCAAAATACTGTAGTGAGGAATCAGTATAATTCAATTTTAAATGATGCTAAAATGGCTCAAATTAATAATAATCTTGGGTTTAAAGGAAGGTTAGATTCAAAAGAAGAATTACTTAATGATTCTACTAGTAGAACTTTGTCTAATTTAAACAGATCCTCATATAATACAGATAACTCTGATTATACAGCTTTTGGACATGGCAAAGGAAAAGGATTTAATATTAATCCTGATATGGTAATGGGAATAGGAGACTTTATTACTTCTACAATAGGTATCAATCGTACTACCCAAAAAATGAAAGATGCCATTCGTAAAGGAATGATAGGTTCTCAACAACAAATGCCTACTGAGTTTTACTCTAGATTTAGTGATAATGGGTTGCATAGAATGTATAATGATCGCATTAAAAGTATGCGTCAATATAAGACATCGACTAGTGATCCAAATAAAGTATTAGCAGAAAGACTTATGAGAGATATGAATGTTGATCAATTAGAAGGAGAAAGAGATGCTAAATTTTCTCAAATGATAGATCAATATAATGATAAGTTACTTGCTCAAAAACAACAATACGCTAATATTAGAACTCAGATAACTAATGAGAATAGAAACCGTTGAGCACAAGGTTTAGCTCAGTTAGATATGGCTGATGCTAATAAGATTACGCAACAAACTCAAAATGTTAAGAATCTTATTTATCAGTTAAGAGGAGACTATGCCAAGGATCTAAATGAAAAACAAGCTTTACAAGCTCAATTAGCACAACAAAAGGCTGCTGGAGATTTCAGTAATTGGCTTACTAATTTTAGAAATAGTAAAATTAATGAGTTCTATAATTGGCAACAGAATGAGGGTAAAAATCCAGAATATAGTGGTTGGAAAATCGATGATTATTTAAATTACAAATATTCTGGAGATATTGCTACTAATAGAAGTAAATATGGAATTGAGGCTTTAGTTAATCCTTATCAGCAATCTCAAAGAAGATTTTGGCTTGGAGGAAACAAATTAGATACAAAACCATATTTAGTTAATTATACTAATCCTGAGCAAATTCCTATTCAAAGATTTATACCTTATAGTTATAAATCTGGCGGTAGATATTTACGTAAAACAGATGAGCAACAATATCTAGACCAGCAAAAAGCTATCAATAAGGCTGTTGGAGAACTAAATAATAACATTATTAAGTTATTTCTAAAAATGATGTCATAAATATGAAGATAAAGAGATATCAAAACGGGGGTATTAGTTATACCCCCTTTTTTAGAGATGCTGCAGAGCCTACACAAGTTGCTACTCAGACCTCTAAAACAAGTGAAAATAAAGAAGAACAACTTATTCAAAAAGAAATTATTAATGTTCTTAAAGAGAATGGGTTACCTAATGATGTAGATTACTTCTTAGATAGAGCTAATAGTTTTTTAAGAAAATCTCAAAACTTAGGTGAATTATTTGTATCTGGGCAGAGTAATCAATATGATATGTCTGATTTAATTAGATTACAATCTTTAGCTAATAGAATTAAACATAATAATGAATTACATGAAACTGCATCAGAACAAATTATTAAAGAAGGATCTGGGTCTGAAGTTGCAATTAGTAATGAAGGTAGCTTATATGTGTATGATAAAGACGGCAGTATTAAGACTATATCTGCAGATACTTATTATAAAAATCCACAAAAATATCAAGCATTAACTAACTCTCAATTAATTCATCTTCGAGAAGAACGTCCAGAACTAGCATATAATAATAGTATCCTTACAGATTTATCTAATACAGTTGGAATGAAATCTATAGTAGATTATGTAAAAGCTACTATTGGAGCATTTGGAACTAATAAATCCTCAAACCAGTTTGATAGATATACTTCTAAATATCAGAATAAAATTGAAAAAGGATTTGAACAATTATTAGGATTTAATGGGCCTGATGGAATATATAAAGTTACAGAATCAAATAGTACATCTAATCAAGGATATCATGATAAAGAAAGTCTTGATTTAGCCGTTAATTATTTATATAAGACGCTTCCGCAAAATATGAAAAATACCTTAAGAGCTCAAGCAGCTGCTGAAGGTTTTAATCCAAGTAATCCTGAAGATGTAAAACGATTACTACAAATTGCTGTAGTTGAACATACAAATCATAGTGTAGAAAATACACAAGCTTTAGATTATGATTCAACTGCATCTAAAGCAGGCAGTGGAAGTTCTGGAGGAACTGATAAAGATGTTAATAGAAGCTCTCTAGAAACTATTGCTGCAGGTAGAGTTGTAGATCCTAAAATTGCAGTTTTATCAACATCTGATGCCAAAGGAGGGTTAGAAATTGTAACTAGGGATTATCCATTACAAGATAAGAATGGCACACAAGTAACTCAAAATACATTAAAAAATGTATTGGATAAGGCGGAAATAGGTAATATTGTTGATAAAAATTCTATTTTCTTTGGAGATCAAAGAATATCCGATATTGATTTAAATAGAATTGTTTGAGATGGTTCTAGTTCACTTAGTAGAATGTGACTTCCAAAAGATCGAAATGCAGAACAAATAGGAATTTATAAACCTGACTTAGATGCATACGATCGATATACAAAATTTGAGGAATGGATTGAAGATAATCCTAATGTATCTAGACAAAGAATGATAGAAAAACTACATGAATATGATCTAGATTTAGAGTTTGATACTGAAACTAATAGATGGAAATTCAGACCTGAAGATATGATGGTATTTTTTGGATTATCAGGCTATGCTAGTGACAAAGCTATTGATTTTGATAGTGATTCTCCTTGGTTATGACATGTTGATGGGCCAGATAAAGATAGAATATTTGATATCTATTCAACTTATGTAAACTATGGAGGAGATGTAGTAAAGAAATCAGACAAAAAGGTTGATAACTTTAAGCCAGGCTTCTTTGGAAAAATATTTCATGGCAATAAAAATTCAATGTATAAAGGAATGATATTTATGCCTATGCATGATTCTAAACTTGCAACTGTTGCATCTAATCATGAAATTGGAAGTGCTAGTGAATATAGAGATATATATAATCAGGCAAATCTGAAAAAACAACGACAAAGTATAAGAGCTAATTTTTAAAATATGATGGATCAGAAGAAAAATGATTGGCTGGCGGCATTATTTTTTCAGCCAGACAAAAGTGTTCAAGAGTTAGTTAATTTAGGAATAACTCCTGATAACTCTAATGTTAAAGATAGAGCATATTATAAAGGTATACCAGAAATACAAGAGGCGTTTAAAAACGATAGAGGAGAATTTGATAATCAAAAATTCGATACATATTATAAAGACGTTTTAGACTTATATAATCGTGCAGATGAAGCTAATTTAGCAAGTACTGCTATGGATTCATTTACATATGATCCTGCAGATTATTTTGCACCTCTCGGCGGCGATGTACTGGATGTTAGTTCAAGATTAGTTAAATTCTCTAATCCTGAAAGAAGAAGTCGAGGTATAGTTAATCTATATGAAACTTCTGATCCAACTATGTCGATACGTGAAGTAGCACAAACAAATAAGATATTTAATTATGATACTGGTAAGTTTGAGGATTGAACACCTAATGAATGAGGTGGGTTAGGTGCTATAGCTCGTCCTACACTTGTATTAGCTCAATGAGATGAAGATGGAACTCATGAAGTAAATGGAAGAACTGTTTCACATAAAGCAGGAGATCTAAAATTTAATAGTGAAGGAGATCCATTTTATGAAACATTAGGAAATAGACCGCTTACAGGAAAAGATATTCTACATATATCTGATACATTAACTGTTGATGGAAGTAAATGGAATAAATATGATTTCTTTGATTCAGATGGATTAGATAAAAGTGTTGGAGGCACTTTAGCAAAGGTCTTGTTTAAAGTAGGACCAATGCTTATTCCATATGTTGGACAAGTATATGGTGGCATGACAGCTGCTATTGAAATAGGAAAATTATTCCCAGTATTATTTAGAAGTATCGAAGGTATTGCTAAGGGAGATTTAACTAATTCTAAATCAGCACAAACTGCTACTAATATTCAAGCTTGGCTTTCTAGATTTGATGGAAGTGTTTCTGATTATGGAAGAAATAGTTTCTGAAATGTAGAAAGCATTGGAAAATTAGTTGAAGATAGTTCAAGACAATTATTTCAACAAAGAGTAATTGGACAAATACCAAAGTGGATAGTAGGTAAAGAAAATGTTAGTGAGAATACAATTAAATGAGGTAGAGCCTTATCTTTAGCTTATATGGCAGGAACCTCTTCTACAGATGCTTATGATGCATTTAAGCAAGCTGGAGCATCTGATAGAGTTGCAGGATTAGGAATGTTATCTGTAATGGGAGCAATGTTTACATTAATGAATAATGACTATTTTAAAGATTTTTGGTTTAAAGGTACATATCTCGACCGTACATCTGTAAAAGGAGTTATTAAAGACGTTGCTGAAAAAGTAACTAATGAAAACATCAACAAAGGAGTTGTTTCTCCCAAAGCTGCTGCAAATTGGGTAATGAAAACTAAAAACCAAATTCAGCAGCGAATATCCAAAATGAAACCTGGAAATATTTTATATGATAGTTTCAATGAAGGTTCTGAAGAAGTAATGGAAGAGGTTTCATCCGACATAATAAAAGGATTTTATTCAGCTTTAAACGCACTGGGTATTATTGATGAGGATAAACAACTCGATTTTGGTATAAGTACAGAAGAAGCGTTTGCACGTTATACTTCTGCATTTATGGGAGGTGCTATTGGTGGTGCTGTATTTAGTTTACATGAAAAATGAGATTCAAGAATTAATTCTATAAATGATGAGGCAATTCAAAAACCTAATGATTCTTTACAAGAAATTATATACTTAATAAGAAATTGCAAAACCTCTGATTTAAAAAGAGAATTAACAAGATTACGTGATAAAGGAGCTCTTGGAAGTAGAAATCTTTCGGGTAAATCGTTTGAACTTGTTAAAGAGCCTGACGGATATAAAATTAATTACGAATCTGCAAAAGAAGGAGAATCTCAGAACGATGTTATTTATAACCAAATTAATAGTTACATCGATCGGATTGATAGTATTATCAATGAAGAGGGGTTAAACATTTCTGATGAGGAGTTACAAGCATTATCAGCTATGACTGGTATTAATGTAACTGAAAATTTAGCTAAGAATATTCAGAGAGAAAGCCTTAAAAATCAGTTAATTGAAACTGGAGTTTATAGTAAAATATTCTCTGATTGGAATGATCTTACAGAAGATATCTTAAAAACTAAAGTAGCTTTAGAATCTAAGATTACTCCTACTGAACTTGAGCCTAAAACTCCTAAAGATGCGGATAACAAAATAGCAGCAGCTCAAAATGATGTAGAATTTCAAAGACTAAAAGCAAAACTTGATGACTTAAGAGCAAAACGTGATAAAATAGTCTCTGGAGAACTTAATGACTATTATTTTGGACAAGCAAGATTTGCGGCTACTCCTGCATTAGCAACAGCCTTTGTTGATGATTTAGGTATTCATAATTTTACTAAAGTTCGATATCAGAAAGACTTCGATCAATTAACATCTGATGAAAAAGTTGTGATTAAAGAAGAATATGAAAAATATTCTAAATCAACTGAGAAAACAAAGGTGTTTGCTGCGTATGATTTATTTAATAGTCTAAATGAATCTATTGCACAAGATTTAGTAGCTGTATCTCAAAAAACTGTAGACTTAAGTAAAGCTTATGCTCCAGGTGAAACTATTCAAACTAATCGTATTAAAAATATTGATAAAGAAATTGCTAATCTAAAGGCACAAATAGATGAAGCTATTTCTAAACTTCCTGAAGGAGTTGAAATTAATGAAGAAGTATCTGAACTTCAAACTAAATTACAATTAACTGAAAACTACAAAGATTTCTTAGTTAAAAGACATGAATTTGGATTAACTCAGGAGCTGAGTGAAGAAGGTAGAAAAGTATTAGCTAGACCAGATACATTTATAGCTGATAATGAAGCTGCCTTAAATACATATGCAAATAGCTATATTGACTTCTTAAACTATTTAAAGACCAATTCTTTATATACTGATGTAACAGATGTAGACCTTGTTGCATTAATGAAGAGTTATTTTTATGTAAATGGATTTACTGAAGGAATTGCTGCAGCTAATTGAGAAAAAGCTATTAATACATATATAGAAAGAACAGAAGGTGATAGTGTAGGATATGAGTCAATGACTCTTGGAATTGCAAATGACTTAGCTGTTTTTCAAGATATTGTATCAAAAGGAGATATAAATCAAATTAAAACTGCATATCAAAATCTTTTACAAAGTGATGGATTAGTAAATTTATCAGACTTTTTAGGACAAAGTGCAGATGAAATATTAGCTGGAATTATTCCGAGAATATCTGGAAGAACGTTTATTGATTTTATTAATGAGGTTTCAGATCTTAAATCTGAAATTAAGGTATCTCCTGCATATGAGTTATTAGAAAAATTTGCAGTATCTACTAATGGAATTAGTCAAAATATTGTTAATTTGATTGTAAAAGAGTATAATAGTTACCTTAATAGTGATTCATTAGAGGATTATATTATTAATAATAAGGATGCTTTAACTAGACTTAAAGAAACCAGTAGATTTATTGATATTTTAAATTCTCTTGTTATTGCTTCTATAGATGGAGGATATAACACTCAAATTAATAAGTTCAAGAAAAAATTAGCTAAAGATCTGCTTGCAGAAATTGATACAGAAACTGCAGTTAATATGTCTTCAGATCTTAAAGCAATTAAAGTTAGACTTGATACATTAATAAATATTGCAGAAAATAATAATGCACAAAAAATTAGAGAACAGAAAGATATCGCTATTAATATGAGACAGAGATTTACAAATCTGTTGCTTAATAATGAAAATTC
Source organism: uncultured Clostridium sp. (assembly GCA_937944945.1). Taxonomy (GTDB): domain Bacteria; phylum Bacillota; class Clostridia; order Peptostreptococcales; family Peptostreptococcaceae; genus Intestinibacter. The sequence continues at coordinate 14,865 of CALEBD010000101.1, forward strand.
TGTAATCAAAGATAAGTTTGCATCATTATTTAACTTAGATCTTAACCAATTAATTGCTGAATCAGATTTTCCATCAGGAGAAATTAAGGAGAGTAATTTTAAAGAATTTGAAGAGGCTTCTATTAGATTAGAAACTAAAATCTATCAACTTATAGATGATCAAAAATTATCTAATAGCGAAATAGTTGACCGCATCACTTCACTATTCGAACCAACTTCTTTAATTACAGCAAGACCTACTAAGCTTGCTAGAGATACTGAAGCGATTACTGATTATGATCAGGCAGTTTATTTATTATCTTTAATTGCATATCCTTCTGCAAATTTCTATAACAACTTAAAAACTGTTATTACTGATGAATCATTTAATAAAGCTCCAATTTTTTCTCAAGAATATGCAATTAGATTAATACATGCAACATCTGAAAGAAAAGATTTATTTAATGAATTTGTTAAATATTTATCTGCAAAAGCAAAAGCTACATCAGATGATAGCTATATACAGAATAAAAGTCAGTTATTAAACTTTATTGCAACATTTGGAGGAGCAGGTACAGGTAAAACACAAGGTGTCGCTTATGTACTACGTAAAATGATGCCTGCATATAAAATTGTAACTGTTGCTCCAACAAGGAAACAAACAGATCGATTATCTGCAGCAATTGAGCATGACGGTTTATCATATACGAAAGCAGAATTAATTGAACAGATTCTGGGAAAACAAATTTCTGAATCAGATATTAATAAAATTGTTGGAAGTGATGAAATACCTACATATACTCTTAAGGATTTAAAATTAAATCCAGCTACAATGTTTGCAGAAACTGAGAATAGAATCATATTTATTGATGAAATTAGTCAGTTTTCTAAAATCGATCTTGAATTAATTACAAGATGAGCAAATAAAAATAATATTTTAATTGTTGGATTAGGAGATTATAAACAAAATTCAGCTTATATTTTCTATGAAAATGCAAGGAGAAATTTAGGAATTGAAGATACTTATTTTACACGTACTCCAAATTTAACTGCTCCATTACGTCCAAATAATATTGCAAAATATGATAACTATACTATTTTAAATAGCATATTAGATCAAACTTGAGATAAATACTATGATAATCCAAGTATGCTTGAAAGTGAGATCGATTTATTAACGAAACAGATATTATCTGAAAATAGTATTAAACTTAAATATTTTGAAACTACTGAAACGTTTGGTGGAGAGAAATTTATTAATAGTTCAGATGAAGTACCTAAAATAGTAGAAAAGTTATCTAAATTATCTAATGATATTGCAATTATAACTGATAATCCTGCTAAATATACTGCTATTAATAATGTTAAAGTAGTAGGATTAGATAGTGTCCAAGGCGATGAGTTTGAATTTGCAATCATAGACAAGAGTTGGAAAGATACAAGTGGAAAGCATTATTTAACTCTTAAGGATTTATATACATTAACTCAACGTTCTACAAAAGGTACAATTATTGTAGATAACGGGATTAGTCTAGATTTAAAGTTAAACACAATTAATGATATGACTAGTGCAGGAAGTATTGAAGTATCTCCTGAACAAATTAGTGATTTCAAAGACTGAAGAACTAAGTTATTAGAGAATAGTCCTGAATCTATTGATTATGAAGAAGTAAATCCAAATCCAATTGTAGCTGAACCTGTTATACCAACTTCAGAACAAAATATTAAGCCAAGAGTAGAACCTACACCAGAAGCAGAAATAGTTAGTGAATCTCCTAAGGAACCAGTTAGACAAGCTTCTGTAGAACCAGAGACTAAAAATACTGTAGCTGAAGCACAAAGCAAACAAACATTCAATAGTAATACTGGAGAACAACCTCCTGTTACAGATCAAAATCCAGTACATGCTCCTAATGTTGAACAATCTGTTACTCCTCCTGTAGATATACTTGAAGAAGTTCCTCAGAATATAGGAATAACAGATAATCCTTTAAATATTTCTAAATGGAATGATATTGCAGATTTCTATTTAAATAATTTATGAAATTATGATCAAGCTACAGAATCTTCTTTATTTAATATATTAGGAATAAAAGGTAAACTTGCAGCTCCTAAATATATTAGAGCTTTAAATTTAATTGCTGCTTATTTTAAATATGGATATTATAAAAATCCAAGAGAAATTGTACGATTAGGACAAGCTTTAAATAAAGATAGAGCTATGGGGCGTGCTTTTAGTGAACTTAAAACTGCACTAAAAACTAAACCTACTTTTGAAGTTATTCCATATGATAATGGAAGAAGAGGATTATTGGTGGCAAAAATTCAGATAAAAGATAAAACTGCACAAATTCCATTATTATTTACAACTCCAAGATTTGGAATATATACAGGAGATTTTACAATTGGAAGTTATGCTAAGTTTACAAGAGAAGGAGAATTAACAACTGTTGATGTATCTAATTTTAATACAAGTGCTTTAAATAAAGGAGGTTTATTCTCTTCTTATGGAAAATTAGTATCTTTAGTAGTACGTAAATCAGACTGGCAGGATCATATTAAATGAGTAGGAAACACATTTGAAGCAGATTCAAGAAACTATGCGTTTATGTATCAGAATAGAGGAAATACATTTATGTTATTCTCTGCTGATCCATTAGTTAGTCAAAAGGAATTTGAAGCTCACCTAAAAGCACAAGTAGCAGAAGATGGAACTATTTTAAATACTGTTCAAAATGATCCTAGAATTCGATTAATAGGAATAAATAGTGTTGCTTCTTTAGATAATATAATTCATACTGCAATTAATAATGTTAATTTATTTAATGCACAAAGAAAAGCAGGAGACAAAAATGTTAAAGTTAGAAATAATCTTAATAGAGAAAGAGCTGGACAATTAATTTCACTTGCATATTTTTCTCCTTATAAGAGTACTATATTATTTAGATTAGGAGCATTACTAAATACACAATCAGGATATACTAATGCAATTAGAGTTACTTATGAAGATAAAGTAGCTCAAGCTGATAGAGGAAATGTTACTGAGAGAATAGTAACTATGGAGAATGGTCAATATGTTGTTAATGGAAAAACTTATTCTGATTTTGATTCTTTATTAAACACTGAATTTGGATCTTTTGATCCTAATCAAATGTTAATGCAAACAGGATATATTAGTAGAGTTGGTAAATTTGAATTTAATGATCCATCATTTATGATATATAATATCTTTGCAGACTTTGTTGGAAAAACTGAAAAACTTCAAGAACATATTGAAAACAATCCAAACTTTAAGCAAGGTATTTATGTATTTGATGATGCAGTTAAAGTAGTTCCAGGATCTCAATTCTACTATGAAGTTGATACTGCAAATAAACTATATTCTACAAATGCTTCTAATTTAATAGGAAACGATTTTATTATAGATTATGACAAGATTCAAGTTAATCCTGAAAGAGCTATTCAAGAGGATTTACAACGTCAAAAGATTAATAAAATTAATGAGGCGTTTAAACAGTTTGGAGTAAACAAACAAATTACAAATATAGACTTATTAGAATCAACAGTTAATGATGTTAATAATGAAATATTAAATAAAGTTACTACTCCAAATTATACAATAATTCAAATTGTTGGAGACTCTAATAATCCTGAAATTGTAATGAAGGAAATAAAGGATGATCTTACTCCTATGCTTAAAAATTTATTTAAACAAGCTTATGGAGAGAATCCAGATGATGTTACAATTATCTCTAGAAATAATTTGAAATTTGTACCATTTTTAGTATCTTTGAACAATAATTCAAAGAATTTTGTACTTGAAAATAAAGATGGAGTTTACTCAATTAGAGAGTTTAATACAATGAATGAATATGTAGAACTTAGAGATTATTTAAATTCTGCAAAGGATCTATATAAATCAAGTCCTAATATTTTAATGTACCTTAAAGCTCTAATGCAAAATACAGAAGTAACTGAAACTATAGCAAGTACATATTATAACGAAGTTAGTACAAATGAAACTCTCAATGAGTTAAGAGAAAATGTACAGAAATACTTAATAGCAAAATTAGAAAATAATGAGTGTTAAATGTGGATATTCTTCAGCATATTATCCATTACTGAAGAACTTACTTAGAGGTGATTCACCAGATTTAAATGCGTTTAAAGTGTTCATAAATGAGCATTTTACAAATCCAGATGAGGTGTTTAATATGTTTGTGAGTGGAGTCTATACAGACTCCGCTCCAACACCTGTATCTGAACCTAAAAAGATTAGTAGTAGATTAGGTATTGAACTTCCTCCCGAAGGATCTTCACCTCAACAATATTATATTGATAATTCAAGACAATATAATAAAATGATTGACGATACAGCAAAAAAGATTATTTCTATGTCTGTATTTGATATTAATTCTGATTCTTTTATAGATGCAAATGCTACTTTAGGAAGTTATTCCAATTTAAATACTGGAATTTTTAAATATAAACAAGAACTTTTATCTATTATTAGTGAGTTCATGGGAAAACCTCTAACTCCTATTAGCATTGACTCAGAACCTAAATCTATTATTAATGTATTTGAAGATACTATAAAAGAATATGAAGCCTACATTAAAAATGCAGGACTTACTCAAGATCAAAAATATTTTAATGCATATAATGCATATGTAACATTAAAAACTTTTGATGATATATTGAGATTATATACTCCATTTATTTCTATTAAACCAGAATATAAAAATAGTTCAACTTATGCTGTAGGACGTTATAATTATGATGGTCCGAATGTTACACACTATACTGGTTTTAGTAATAATGAATTTATGGGAGCTGAAGAATCCGTCAGTGACCTCGCAAAAATTTTACTTTCATATTTTCCTGAAGTTAATGAAGATGGTGTTATTATAGAAAATACAGCTATTACTTTATCTGGGTTTAATTCAGCTATGGGTAAAGTAAAGTTATTCATGGAAGAAAGTGTTGACCCTGAAATAGTTGACGAAATAGCTAAAGAGGGCAATATGGATATGGGTAAAATTATTGGAAAATATTTAAATGCACTAGCAACTAAATCTGTAGCACCAGAACATACAACTTACTTACAAAATAAGTTAAGAGGTATTGCTAAGTTTATCTATTCAGATAAAATGGCTACTCCAATTAAACAAATGTATACACATCTAATGAATAAGACAGTATTGTCAAGTTATATTAGTTATGGTAAAGATAACTTAACTGGAGAATTAACTGGTAAGAATTTAACTGATAGACCTGTACAAATACAGAGATATTTTCTTACAGATATTATTAAAGCTGCAAGTACTTACTGAATTGATAATAAAACTAACTTCCAAAATAAGTTAGGAAAATATGATATTAATATTATTGGAACTAATATTAGTATTACAGAAGGCAGTAATACTTTAAATTTAAAATATAATCCTGATACTGGAGAAATTAATTCTGCAGGAATAATATCTGATACTTTAATGGACGATTTACTTATGGATTTTGCTTCATTTTTAGTAGCAGATGATTTTAATCAAGTTGCAGAACAAGTGTTCCCAAGAGAAAAAAATGTAAATAAAATTACATTATTAACTCCAATATTAGGTAGTATTTTATATAGTGCTAACTCAGGTCAAATTATTGATATAGGCAAAAATGGTTTCTTTGGACAAGCAAATGATTTGGCAAAAGTCTTAAGTGTTACTAATGGTTCTGATACAATTAATGTTATTAAGAATGCAGAAGGTAACAATTTACCATTATATCAAATGGTTTGTTTAGCATATTCTCATAAGAAAATGAGTCAATATTTACATGATGAACTTGGATGAGGATCGGATACAGTAATGAGTGATAATGCTGTATTTAATAATATTTCACGTATTAAAAATCCAAAGATTCGAGCAGAAGTAACTATTGGAGATTATACTAAACAATCGAGTAATCTTACTGAAGATGAAGTAATGCACCTTGCAATAGTATATGATTTCTTTGAAGGATTAACTTCAAGTAAATCTGTTTCTGAGCAGGGTGGAAAGGTAAATGGAGTAATTGGATTGCAATCAACAGTTTATTCAGATAAAAATAAACATTTTGTAATGCAATTTGATTTAAGTCAGAACTGAGATTTTAAAGATTTAGGTTCAATTAACTTTAAGGAGGTTTTAGAGAAATATTATTCTAGTAAGAATGTATCTGATTTAGAACCTATTATGAATATTTGATTTAAAACAAATCAAAGTCAATATACGAACTTAATTAATAAAATCTTAAATGACTATACTCAAGCGATAGGTAAAGAATTTAAGACTATAAGTGATCTAAAAGAATATATTGCAAAAACAAAACTTGCAGATATTAAGCAAAAATTTAGAGACAATGGATTAGAATTTATTGAAGAAATTCATATATCTAAAGATCCATATACTAAGAAAAATGTCTTTAATGAAACCCTTGAAAATCTTTATAATATCTTTAGTGAAAGAAATCAATTTAATGAGTTTATTAATTATCAATTAAACAGATTTCTTGAAGATAGTTCAAAAGCTTGAGAGAGTATATCTTCTGACAAAAATGTATATAAGGCATTTTCTGCTAGAAAATGAAGTAACTGAATTTCTGAAAGAACTATTGAAACTGTTGATGAAAATGATGAGCCAATATCATATACAGTTCCTTATGTAACAATACATGATAAGGATGGTAAATTAAATCCTATGCTTTATTCGTATTTCATTATGGATTCATTTTTAAGTAATGAATATAATAAAATGATGGTTGGAGGAGTTTACGCTCACCCAAATAAGAATAAAGAGGTTTCTGCAACAGAAGGATATCTTGAACATAGTTTTGCAAGCAGATGAATTTCTCAGGTAAAACGTATGGTTATTTATGGAGCTACTCATCATTCCTTTGCACAAGGATTAAAAAATGGAGTTGCTCCAAAAGTTAAAATGGCTGTAGTTGGAGATATTGGAGCTGCTGTACAAAATATTTCTGGTATGACTGATAGTGTTGATTCTATGGACGGATCTGGATTTACAAGTCCGTATTTTTCTAGACAACAAAATGTATCACTAATTGATGCTAAAGTAGGTAGAAATAAAAAGACTATTTTAGCAGATATGAATGGAGAATATGGTTTACCTAAATTATTAAAGTGAGCAGAATATGAGATTACAAATGCTAATAGGCGTACATCATGGGGATCAGATATCAAGTTAGAAAATATGTTTAGAAAAATGCATAATTTACTATTTGATCCTAGTGTAACAATCGTTTATGACAAAGTATTTGATAATCTCTTCTATAGAGAACCTGATAACCAAACTTATTGGAAAATAAATCATGTAGTTATTAATAATAATGTAGCTCAAGTAGAACGTATTGAAACCGATATATTTGGTAATATAATTGGAGAAAATAGTATACTCGATACAGATATTAAAATTAGTAGTATATATGATTTAGATCAAATATTTGGTGGAGCATGATCAATGGAATACAATGATACCATGAAACAATTATATTGATCAGAAAATAATTTAGATGTTGTTAATGATATTATTAATGATAATAATCTAAAGGATTATATGATTGGGTATCTTGTAAATAAATCTGCTATTAAAGTAGGAGCTTCTAATGTTAATGGTGATGATATTTGAACTAATGATTCTGATTTATGGTTTACTACAATGTCAACTAAGTTTGGAGGAGTTCAGATGAATGCAGATCATGAACTTGATGAAGCAGAAGTTACTGAAATGACTCAGATGATTAGTGCTCTTGAACAAAATGGATTTACACACGATTTAGCAACAAAAGTATATCAAGAAATTGGAAAATTATGTCATGATGCTATTGCAGAAATTCATGAAGTTCTTGAAACAGGAGACCAACAAGCCTTATATGAAATTTATGGTAAAGCTTTAGTTAAAGCTTTTCAAACAAATAATAAAGATACTTTAGGACTCGCACAATCTTTTATAAAACTTGCGCAACAAAGTTTTAATGAAAAGAAAATTGATTATAAAATTCCTTTTAGTGCAGGTACTATTAATGGTATCTTTAACTCAACAGTTACATCTTCTTTAGTAAAAGATGCAATTAGACGTCATTATGATGGTGTTGCATCTGTATTAAATCCATCATATGGAATACAACAGTATTTTAACTGAGGAGGATATAACTATAACTACGATGAACTTTTAGATTTAGTAAGAAAGGTAGGTAGAGCTACAGATCCTCGTCTTGCAGATTTAACTATTAATGAAGCAATGCAAGGTCCTTTTGTTACTCGTAATGGAGAAAATCTTATTAACCCATTTGTTACAGAACTTACTGCTGAAAATCCTATCGATTTTGAAGATACATTAGTAGTTTATAATGATCCGATGTTTAATGGAGAAGAACCTTTATTAAACGAAGAAGGACAGAGACTATATCAAGGATATATGGGAAAGGTTACTACTGATATGTATGATATTGTAAAAATTGATAATACGTTTATTTTCTAAACTTAGAATTGCTTGCTATTTGCTGCAAAGTAAATATA
>CALEBD010000102.1 GCA_937944945.1 uncultured Clostridium sp.
TTTAGCTTTTTCTTTGTTTAATCTATCTAATTCCTTGCTGAAGTCTACTAATTCATCAAGTGGTATGAATATTTTAGCGCCTTCTATAACAACACTTACAGCATCTTCTGGTACATTTTCTTCAGTCATTTGTATTTGAACTTCTGAAGCAGATGCTAATGTTACAAAGTAATCTTTACCAGCTTCTATAGCAGGTAATTTTTCTTCAGTTGGTATTATTATAACTTTAGCTTTCTTTGATGGTGGAACATCCATTTCAGCTCTTGCATTTCTTATGTTTCTTATACCGTCCATAGCAAGTTCCATCATAGCCTCATCTTGTGCCATGTTGTCTTCTTCTTTGTAGTGTGGCCATTCAGAAACCATTATGCTTCCTTCTACTGTTGGTAGACAAGAGTAGATTTCTTCTGTTATGAATGGCATGTATGGATGTAATAATTTAAGTATTTTTTCTAATACGTAAGTTAATACATATAAAGCAGTTTGTTTAGCTTCTTTGTCTTCACCGTATAATCTTGGTTTAACTATTTCTATATACCAGTCACAGAATTCAGACCAAGCGAAGTCTTCAACTTTTGTTGCTGCTATACCTAAATCGAATTTATCCATGTTTTCTGTAACTTCTTTAGCTACTCTATTAGCTCTAGATATTATCCATTTATCTGCTAATGTGAAGTTAGCTTCTACAGATTCTCTTGTTACTCCGTTCATTATTTCATCATCTATGTTCATGAATATGAATCTTGATGCATTCCATAATTTATTTGCGAAGTTTCTTGATGCTTCAACTCTTTCAAAGTAGAATCTCATGTCATTTCCTGGAGAGTTTCCTGTTATTAACATGAATCTTAATGCATCTGCACCGTATTCATCTATTACTTCTAATGGATTTATACCATTTCCAAGAGATTTACTCATTTTTCTACCTTGAGAGTCTCTAACTAATCCGTGGATTAAAACGTGTTCGAATGGAGTTTCATTCATGCAGAACATACCTGCAAATGCCATTCTTACAACCCAGAAGAATATTATATCGTATCCTGTAACAAGTACGTTAGTTGGATAGTAGTATTCTAATTCTTCAGTGTTATGTGGCCAACCTAATGTTGAGAATGGCCATAAAGCAGATGAGAACCAAGTATCTAGTACGTCTTCATCTTGTTTGAATTCAGTGCATCCACATTTTTCACATTTGTGTGGAGCTTCTTTAGCAACAACTACTTCTCCACATTCTTGACAGTAGTATGCTGGTATTTGGTGACCCCACCATAACTGTCTAGATATACACCAGTCTCTGATGTTTTCTAACCATTGTAGGTAAGTTCCTGTTCCATATCTTTCTGGAACGAATTTTAATTCTTCATTTTTTAATATATCTATAGCAGGTTTTGCTAATTCATCCATTTTAACGAACCATTGTTCAGATAATCTTGGTTCAACTACTGTGTGACATCTGTAGCAAGTACCAACAGCATGTGGATGAGGAACTATTTTGATTAAGAATCCTTCTTCTTCTAAATCTTTTATAAGTTCTTTTCTACATTCGTATCTGTCCATTCCTGCGTATTTTCCGCAAAGATCGTTCATAGAACCGTCTTCGTTCATTACGTTGATTTGCTCTAAGTTGTGTCTTTGACCAACACCGAAGTCGTTAGGGTCGTGAGCTGGAGTCATTTTAACAACACCAGTACCGAATTCCATATCAACATAGTCATCAGCAACTATTGGAAGTTCTCTTCCTACTATTGGAAGTATTACAGTTTTACCAACTATGTCTTTGTATCTTTCATCATCTGGGTTAACAGCTATACCAGTATCCCCTAACATTGTTTCAGGTCTAGTAGTAGCTACTTCTAAGAATTGGTCGCTATCTTTTAGATAGTATTTTATGTGATAGAAGTTACCGTCTTTTTCTTCGTGTTCTACTTCTGCATCTGATAAAGTAGTTTTACAATCTGGACACCAGTTTATTATTCTGTTTCCTCTGTATATATGACCTTTTTCATATAATTTTACGAAGAACTCAGTAACAGCTTCATTACAACCTTGATCCATTGTGAATCTTTCTCTGTCCCAGTCACAAGAAGAACCTAATTGTTTCATTTGGTCAACTATAACTCTACCGTACTCATCTTTCCAGTCCATAGCTCTTTTTAAGAATTCTTCTCTTCCTAATTCGTACTTAGATTTTCCTTCTTGCTCTTTTATTCTTTCACAAACTTTAACTTCTGTTGCTATAGAAGCATGGTCAGTTCCTGGTTGCCATAATGCTTCATATCCATCCATACGTTTCCATCTTATAAGAACATCTTGTAAAGTATGGTCAAGTGCATGACCCATGTGAAGTTGTCCTGTTATATTTGGTGGTGGTAAAACTATACAGAATGGTTTTTTGTCTGGATTTGGGCTTGATTTGAAGTAACCTTTATCCATCCACTCTTGATATAATCTTTGTTCAAAGTCTTTTGGATTATAAGTTTTTGATAAATTTGCTTTAGTCATCTTTTCCTCCTTAAAATTTTATATTAAAGTTCTTTTAACTCTTTTTGCATAATTTGATGATTATTTTCGTTTAAACCAATATTTTTATTAAAATATTAATATAAATGAAATAAATTAAGATGATTTCAATAAAAAAGAGCTTTCC
>CALEBD010000103.1 GCA_937944945.1 uncultured Clostridium sp.
TAATAGGTTGGAAATTATACATTATCCACAAACCAGATAATATATAATTTCCTTATAATTAAAAAAAGTAGGGGTATTTTTATATACACCTACTTTTGCTTACTTTTATTCTGCTCTCTTCTATTCGACTGATTTTAATGCATCTATCATATTTATGTTTTTCAATCTTATATGCATCATAAACATAACACATACGGCGAAAATCATTGTGATGATCCCCGCTATTACATAAGTCACCATATGAACTACTGGTATCAGCATCATATTGTCGAGTTCTGACGTGCTGACTAGGAATAAATACAAGAATCGACCTAATACAGAGCCTGCAAGAATTCCTAAAAGAGTTAAGATTATGTTCTCTCTGAATATATACATGTCTACTTCATTGTCGTAGAAACCTAGCACTTTTATTGTCGAAATCTCTCTTATACGCTCAGATATATTTATATTTATAAGATTGTATAAAACGACAAATGCTAAACTTCCCGATGCACCTATAATAACTAACATAACTAGACCTAAGTCCGCTGATTCACTCATGCTTCTTATCTTAGATGCTAATGTCACATTTGTGACTTTGTTGTTGTTCATTATTTTTTCGGCTACTTTATCCTCGTCATCTACATTGTCTTTAAAGTTTAAAAGTTGTGCGTTATAGCTCGCTTTTTGTCCGAATACCTTGTTGTAATATGTCGGTGATAAATATACATAGTGTCCTGAATAATTCTCCATAATATGATCGACTTTTATTTTATATGGATTATTTTCAGAATCTCTCATAACTATCTCGTCGCCAACTTTTGCATCTAAAAGTTTCGCTAATTTTTCATTTATAATAGCCCCTTCGTCGCTTAACTCATACTTTTCACCAGTCTCCCTGTTGTATAATCCCATATACTTAGATAATTCTTTCGGTTTTTCTGGTACATACATAGTCGCCGTTTGCTTGCTTATTGTCTTTTTATTAAACGTAACTGAGTCTTGATATACATTTAAGCTGCTTTTGTATTCAGGCAAGTTTTTTAGATTATCTTCGTATTCCTTGTCGTCTTCTTTTGTCGAATCTTCACCAAATACTACAAGTGCATCGTATTTTATTATCTTGCCAAACTGTATATCGCTTACATTGTCGTTTGAATATTGAAGTCCCAACCCTGCTATTAATATAGCTGTACACCCAGCTATTCCTATAATCGTCATCAACATTCTTTGTTTATATCTGAAAAGATTTCTGCAAGTTACCTTTTGGTTGAAGTTTAATCTTTTCCAAATTGGAGTTATTCTCTCAAGCAAGATTTTTTTCCCTATTTTTGGAGCCTTAACTCTCATCAACGCTGATGGTTGTTCATGAAGTTCTTGTTTTAATACAAATATCGACGCTCCTACTGTACAAACTAGCGAGCATAACACCGATTGTATTATATATGATGGATATAGCTGTAGTTTGACTTTTGGCAACATAAACGCAGAGCCGTAGGCTTGGCTTATTATCTGCGGAAGTATCCCACACCCAACAGCAATTCCAAGCGCACTTCCCGCCAGGGTTGCTGACGTTGCATACACGATAAACTTTTTAGCTATCTCATAATCTCTATAACCAAGTGCCTTCAACGTACCTATCTCCGTACGATTTTCCTCCACCATTCTCGTCATAGTCGTCAAACAAATCAGCGCCGCCACCAAGAAGAAGAACACAGGAAACACAGACGCAATCTTATCCAAACTCTCAATAGATCCCTTATAAGTCGAATAACCCGAGTTGTCTTCCCTATCAAAATAATAGTACTTACTTCCCGCAAGCTCCTTATCCAACTCACTTAACTTCTCATCAATAATCGCCGACTGATTAGCCACCATTCTTGCCCCTTGATAAGATAAATTTCCTTCTGAAAGCTGACTACCATCTTGATTAACATTACTATTTTGTTGATTTACAACTTCACTACTTTGCTGATTTATAATCTTGCTATTTGGCTGATTTGCTACTTCATCACTTTGCTGATTTAAAACTCCTTGTCCAGATGATTTCATCATCTGCTCCATCTGTTTTTGCATTTCATCTTCCATAGATTTTTTAGCATCAGCTTTCACTTCTTCAATTCGCTCAACTTGCCTTTTTGAATATAAATCCTCAAGATATTTTGTATTTTTCTCCATTGTCTCTTTATACTCATCACTATACGCACCTAACTTGGCCGTATTTTCAAATCTCACATAGATTTCTGTATATGTGTCTAGGTCTAAGTCTTTGCTATTTATCACCGCGAAATAGTCTATACTTCCCTTTCCGACAGTCGTTGTACCCCTCGAAAGGTAGTCTATATACATTGGACTTTGCACAAAACCTACTATTTTAAAAGATTTCTTTTTAAAATATGCTTCCGTCTCTTCGTCCGATTCTACTTTATAAGTATCGCCAATTTTTAAATTAGGGTTGTCTTTCAATGCCTGCTCATCAAGTGCAATTTCACCACTATTTTTAGGCATTCTTCCTTCAACAACTTCTAACTTATTCATAGTCGAATTTTGTTTGTACTCCATAAATTTGACAACATTTTTCGTGTTTGTCATATTTACATCCACGCTTTTTGTAGCATAATAGTCGCTTATTTTATCGTTATCTTCTAACAATTTTAAATCATTTTCATTAAGACCAAGACTCGAAACAATCTTACTGTCCATAAGCCCTCTCTCATTAAAATAATCATTTATTGTTTTTTCAAGATCAGGCCCACTCGATTTAATCCCTGCATAAAAAGCAACTCCTAAAAAAATTATCGCCATTATTGAGATAAATCTCGCCTTTGAAGATGCAATTTCCCTTTTGATTGATTTATTATAAGTCTTATTTTTTGCCATATCACATCCTACCAATCTATATCATCAACTGATACTGGATTTTCATTTATATTAATTTCCTTAACCTTCGCATCCCTTATGTGGATAACTCTATCCGCCATTGGAGCAAGAGCCGAATTGTGAGTTATTACAATTACTGTTGTCTGCGTTCTTTTACACGTGTCTTGTAACGTTTTTAAAACCTGTTTCCCAGTTTTATAATCAAGCGCACCCGTCGGCTCATCACATAAAAGTAACTTTGGATTTTTCGCAATTGCCCTCGCTATCGAAACCCTCTGCTGTTCACCACCAGAAAGTTGTGATGGGAAGTTGTTTTTTCTGTGACCAAGCCCAACAAGCTCAAGCGTTTCATCAACATCAAGAGCATCTTTTGAAATCTGAGTTGCAAGCTCCACATTTTCCTTCGCCGTCAAATTTTGAACTAAATTATAAAATTGAAAAACAAATCCCACATCATAACGTCTATAATTCGTAAGCTGTTTTTTATTAAACTTAGCAATATCAACGCCATCAATTATAATTTGGCCCTCATCACAATTGTCCATCCCACCAAGAATATTAAGCACAGTTGTCTTTCCTGCTCCACTCGGTCCAAGAATTATAACAAATTCCCCCTTTTCTATTGAAAAACTAACACCATTGTTAGCAGCAACCACACTGTCCCCCACCTGGTACCTCTTATACTCGTCTATTATCTCGATATATGACATAATTTC
>CALEBD010000104.1 GCA_937944945.1 uncultured Clostridium sp.
TTTTAAGCTGAATAAGTGATTTTTTTGATATTTTTGTAAACGTTTTCCCATTGCGAAGCAACTTTATTTTTTATATCTTACCCTGCATTGTTGCTATTTGCAGGTTTTTAATTTATTTTATATCTACAAATTCAATATTAGATTTAATATAAACCACAAACCAGATAATATATAATTTCCTTAAGATAAAAAAATAAAGCTCCTATTTTTAGAAGCTTTATTTTTATACTTATTTTTACTAATCACTATTTGTTTCTTGTTACTTACTATTTATTGCTTATTACTTATTGTTTATTACTCTTATTATTTTTATTTTTATATTTATATTCTTATTATTTATAGATTTTTATATCCGTTTTCTCCAATTATATATATTTAACTTTTATCTTCGCTTTTTTCTTTTTCTTTTTTATATTGATCATAGTCATACTTATTTATTTTATATCTGGCATTGCATTTACTACACTGGACGATTGCTCCTCCTTTAAACTTCATATAAATCCCTGCTATCGCCATCATCACAGCAAGTCCTAAAAAGACAAGTGAAATAAATGACATAATTGGTATAAAGTAAAATATTACTGCGCATATTATAGAATATAAGCTCATTTTCCATAAATTTTGTGAAGCACTTATAATTTTAGCGTCACTTTTACATCTTTTGCACTTTATAGTTTCATTGGCCATAGTATTATCCCCCTATATTATTTAAATATACTTTAATAATACTAGAGATTGTTGAAAATTTCCTCAATTATTTGTCTTTTTAATTGTTTCTTTTAGTTTAATCTTGATTATCTATTTTCATTTTTTATTTTAACATTTAAATGATTTATTTCTATTTGCTCTTGCCTTTTATTACAGTTTTTCTACACAAATCATTTTTAAGCATATCGTCGAATTTTATCGCAAAATAGCTTAAAAACACCCATGCCAAACTGAATATAAGCGAAATTTGTCCGTTTATATTGAATTTTAAATTTTTATAGTCCCAAATATTCAGTCCTAATTTGATATTTAGAATATATCCTGAAATATATTCTATAATAGTTATAATAATAGCGCTCAAAATACACTGTTTATACATCTTCATCTCCGGCGTTATATCGTTTATAAGACCAGCTAGCATACCGCACAGGCCGCCTACTATTATCATGGATGGATGAGTATACCCCCTAAAAATCATCTCGATATTAGTGTAGACGCACCCCATTATGATAACTATCAGAAGCTCTTTTATTATAAAATCTTTAATATTATTCAATCGCTCCACCTCCACAATATAAATTATGTACAACCTGTTTTAAAAATGAGTATAAATCAAAAATTCTATCACCAATGACTTCGTACATTGCTTTAAAATTCACTTCGCTCATAGCGCAACGACTTCGGATATTACTTAACCACAAAAAAAGCCCCATTAAAAATGGGGCCTTCTTGGTGCACTTCCAATCCCTACTAACAAGTTATAGACTATACAAATATCACTTCACATGAAGTTGATTGAAGTTGGTCGAGTACACAAATATTATTTACAATTTTATAATTGTTATGCTTTTTTTATAATTATTACGTTTTTTAATGTTTTTTAAAAAGAATTACACTAAATTATAATTATTTTAATTATCACGATTTTAATTATTATGCTATTTTGCTTATTATAAATTCATTTTGACCTAATTCTCTATATTCAAATTCACTATTTAGATCTTTTACGAATTCTTTTATCCATAGACCTCTAAGGTTGTAGAATACGTCTACATCAACGCCTTCTTCTGCCCAAAGTTCTTTATGAACGCATATTCTTCTAACCCATTTAACAGCATCTTCGTCAGATTCTATAACTTGGTTTACATGGTCGCATGGCATACCGTCTAATATATAGTCGTTCATGCAGTTGAATATTTCAGGAGCGTTTTCGATAGCTCTTTCAGATGTTACTTCACTAGCAGCTTCTTTAGCTTGGTCTATGTAGACTTTTTCTAAAGCTGATATTTTGTCGTTTTGAATCATAAATTTAGTCCAAGCAGCCATTCTTCCTTCTGCTCTGTGGATTCTATCTTGTAACCATCCATGTATATTGTTAGTGTCTATTATTTCTTCTAGGTTTTTATTTTCTAATTTAACTCCGTATTTAGCTTCTATTTCAGATTTTACACCTTCTATATCAAGCCCTTCACTCTTTGCAGTTTTGATTATTTCTTCTTCTAAATTTTCAAACCATAATATTTTGTTAAATAACCAGTAATGTATCTTTCCTAAAAATAAACTCATTTCTAAAACTCCTTATTGCTAAAATTTCTGTTATATTTACTTTATTGTAAAAGTTTATTTATCTTTTATTTAAATTGAGATTTTATTTAAATTCTGTTTCTAATTTTTTCTCTAATTGAGCTATTTCTAAAACATCATCTCTAAATTTATCTATTGTTATTCTGTCTATAAAATCGCCTAATTTTTCGCCCATAAGCGCATTTTCTTTATAGTAGTTTAAGATGACTTCTACTAAAGCGAAAGCTTGATCTTCAGTTAAGCCACGAGTGACGATATCCGCCATTCTAGGGTAGAATCCAGCACTACCACCTACTGTAACGAAAAACAGCTTGTCAAAGTCGACTAAGACGCCGATATCCTTAGCATACACACTTCCACAAGAATTTCTACATCCAGCAACTCCTATTTTAGTTCTGCATGGAAGCTCCATCCCCTGAAACGCTCTGCTAAGTTTCATACCTATTCCAAGTGTAGGGTATTTTGATCTTTTGCAGAAATTAGATGGACACATCTCCACATTTTTAAGTGAATTTTGAGTCACAATAGCCGGTTTCATGCCAAGTTCGTCCCAAACAGCAGGAAGGTCCTCTTCTTTTAAATTAGTTATTAATATTCTTTGTCCTGATGTTATTTTTATGATGCCGCCATATCTCTCAGCAACAGCAGCTAGTTTTATAAGTACATCAGGTTTTATAAATCCTCCTGGAATATGAGGAGTTATCGCAAAAGTTCTTTTGCCATTTCTTATCTTTTGTAAATTTCCGTAATGAGCCATTTTGCCTCCTTTATAAATCTATATACAAGTAATTATTTTTTAATTTATCTTTAAAGTGACTTCTATATAATACCTTTTTTTGTTTGTTTTTTCGTAATGAATATGTTTTTTTCCGTTGGATACGAGGTTTTTGGAAACTATTGTTTATATTT
>CALEBD010000105.1 GCA_937944945.1 uncultured Clostridium sp.
GCAGTAAGTCCATTAAAACTTGTCCCATATCCAACTGATGTTGGAACAGCGATTACTGGTACATCTACCATTCCTCCAACAACACTTGGTAATGCGCCTTCCATCCCTGCCACAGCAACTATTACCCTTGCTTGTTCAATAAGGTATCTTTTATTTAATAATCTATGTATCCCAGCTACACCTACATCATATATTCGCTCTACTTTATTTCCTAAAAATTTAGCAGTATAATAAGCCTCATCCGCCACTGCTATATCTGATGTACCTGCTGCAAGTATTGCTATAGTACCCTTTCCTACTACTTCAATCTCATGATTTTTTATCATTAATACTCTCGATAATTCATCATATTCCACATTGTCGTATATCTGTTTTAATTTTTCAGCAGTCTCTTTTCTGCATCTTGTTCCAAGTACATTGCTTTGTTTTTTAAGTAAAACATCTACTATCCCTATTATATGTTCATCTGTTTTTCCTTCACAGTAAATGACTTCTGGAAACCCATTTCTAATCTCTCTGTGATGGTCTATATTTGCATAACCTAAATCTTCATAAGGTAAATCTTTTAATTTAGTTATCGCTGTATCTATATCTATTTCATCATTTTTAACTGCTTCTAATAATTTTTTTACATCCATATTAACTTTGTGCCCCTTTCTCTATGATAATATCACCATATATTTCCCTTATAATTTACATATATTGTAACACTTACATCTTTATTTAGAAATATCCTTTTACCTAGTTTATACAATTTATAAGTATAATTTCCTATACGTTATATAAATTTTAAATACCTAATCTCCATTTAATCTCAATAGATTTTCTAAAATAAAAAAAGCACCATATCACAAAACTATTATGATATAGCGCATTAATTTCGAGTCGATATTTTAAATTTTAATATAATGAGTTAGATTACATCATTCCTGGCATTCCGCCACCAACTGCTGCAGCTGGATCTTCTTTTTGAGGAATTTCTGCAACTGCTGCTTCAGTAGTTAAGAATACACTTGCTATTGATGAAGAATTTTGTAAAGCACTTCTAGTAACTTTAGTTGGGTCAACTATACCAGCTTCTATCATGTTTACATATTCTTCTTTATATGCATCAAATCCTACTTCTGGATCTGCGTTTATTAAATTTTGTACTATTACAGCACCTTCAAGACCTGCATTTATTGCTATTTGTCTTAATGGTTCTTCTAATGCTTTTCTTATTATTTTAGCACCTATAGCTTCTTCGCCATCTAATTCAGATATTAATTTTTCTACTGCTGGTATAACACTTACAAGTGCAGTACCACCACCAGCAACTATACCTTCTTCAACAGCAGCTTTAGTTGCATTTAAAGCATCTTCTATTCTTAATTTCTTTTCTTTCATTTCAACTTCTGTAGCTGCACCAACTTTAACTACTGCAACTCCACCAGATAATTTAGCTAGTCTTTCCATTAATTTTTCTCTATCAAAATCAGAAGTAGTTTCTTCAGCTAAATGTTTTATTTGGTTTATTCTGTTTTCTATGTTAGCTTTTTCTCCAGCTCCATCAACTATTGTAGTGCTGTCTTTTGTTACTTTTATTGAAGATGCTCTACCTAACATGCTTAAGTCAGCTTCTTTTAATTCGTAACCAACTTCTGAAGATATTACTGTACCTCCAGTAAGTATTGCTATATCTTCTAACATTTGTTTTCTTCTGTCACCGAATCCAGGAGCTTTAACAGCAACAACATCAAATGTTCCTCTTAATTTATTAACTACTAATGTAGATAATGCTTCACCTTCAACGTCTTCAGCTATTATTAATAATTTTTTACCTGTTTTAACTAATTGTTCAAGTAATGGTAATATTTCTTGGATGTTAGATATTTTCTTGTCAGTTATTAATATGAAAGGATCGTTTAAAACAGCTTCCATTTTATCAACATCTGTTACCATGTATGCAGAAACAAATCCTCTGTCAAATTGCATACCTTCAACAGTGTCTAATTCAGTTTTCATAGTTTTTGATTCTTCAACAGTTATAACACCATCTCTACCAACAACTTTCATTGCTTCAGCTATTAATTGACCTATTTCATCATCACCTGAAGATACAGCACCAACTTGAGCTATTGCTTCGTCAGTTTCAACTATTCTTGATTGATTTTTTAATTCTTCAACTGCTACTTCTACAGCTTTAGCTATACCTTTTCTTATTAAGATTGGGTTTGCTCCAGCTGTTACGTTTTTAAGACCTTCTCTTATGATTGCTTGAGCTAAAACTGTTGCTGTAGTAGTCCCATCACCAGCTACATCATTAGTTTTAGTTGCAACTTGTTTAACAAGTTGAGCACCCATATTTTCAAATCTGTCTTCTAATTCTATTTCTTTAGCTATTGTTACACCATCATTTGTTATTAGTGGAACACCATACATTTTATCAAGTATAACATTTCTACCTTTTGGTCCTAATGTAACTTTAACTGTATCTGCTAATTTATTTACCCCTCTTTCAAGAGCTCTTCTAGTATCTTCTGCAAATTTAATTTCTTTTGGCATGTTAATTCATCCTCCTACTTATAATATTATAATTCTACTATAGCTAATATATCGCTTTGTCTTAATATTATGTAATTTTCCCCATCTGCTTTTATTTCGTTTCCAGCGTATTTAGAGAAGATAACTTTATCTCCTACTTTAACTTCCATTTTTACTTCGTTTCCATCTACTATACCACCTGGTCCTACTTCTATAACTTCAGCCATTTGTGGTTGTTCTTTAGCTGCTGTTGGTAATACTATACCGCTTGCAGTTTTTTCTTCAGCTTCAAATTTTTTAATGACAACTCTGTCTGCTAATGGTCTTATTTTCATGTCCCATTCCTCCTATTTATATAAAAATCTTTGTGTTAAATACATCTTAAAAATTCTTTTTGTATAGAATTTATTTATTATTTTCCAATTTTATCACTCTTTAGTTAAGAGTGCTAACAATTATTATATTATACTATTTTACTCATTTTTTCAACCTATAATTGGATTTTTTTTCAAATTATTATGAGTTTACAGTAAATTTTTTCAAATAAAATTTCGCATGCTTTTATATATTCTTTTTTGTTTTAATATATCCTCTATTACTTTTATAAAAATTATCTTCCTATACCAAATTCTCTTGCATAATAGAATAAATATTGTTGTGCAAATCCTGCTAAATCTCCGAATTTCTCTATACCAAATTTTCTAATTTTAGTTAAACTTAAATCCTCTTCAACGTAGAATTCTTGCATTACTCTCTTTACCCAAACATCAACAGGGAATGTATCGTATTTTTGCATACCAAATAAAGCTATACAATCAGCTACTTTTGGACCAACTCCATTAAATTTAAGTAATTCTTTTAAACATTCAGCCGTTGGTAATTTTCTATATTCTAGTACATCTATATTTTCATCATTTACTATTTGAGCAGTTGATTTTATATATTTATCTCTAAACCCTGTTGAACATGCTCTAATTTCTTCTATAGTTGCTTTGTTTAATTGTTGTGGTGTCGGGAATGCATAATATTCTTGATTTTTATACTCTCCTATATATGTTCCAAAGTTTTTTGATAAGTTATTTATAGCTCTTTGTATCATTGGAATTCTATTATTTGCAGATATTATGAAAGAAATAAGCATTTCCCATCCATCTTGTTTTAATATTCTTATTCCTTCGCCAAATTCTGTAGCCTTTTCTAAATGCTCATCCATTACTTTTAATGTATTTACCATTGATTCATAATCTCTTCCTAAGTCGAAGTAGTCATACCATATGTTATCAAAATCTTCTTTTGTTGTATTATCTAAATATATTTTGTTTCCTTCTTGTTTAACGTTTATCACTTTGCCCATTGCCACACCTGTGTATGAGTCATCTTCTTGTTTTATCCATCTGAAACATTGTCCACATTCAAATATATGTTTAGGGTTAAAATTTTTTACGTCTTCTAATATTACAGTGTTACCTTGTTGTGTTACTTTCATTATGATTTCTCCTCTTACTTTATCTATTTTTTACTATTATTTTAATTATACCCTGGTTAGGTAGATTAATTACAATAACTTATAATCGTTATTTTTATTTTTAATATCATCATACAATATAGTTATAGTTATAAATCCTTCTCCAATTTCATGATCATAAATCATAGT
>CALEBD010000106.1 GCA_937944945.1 uncultured Clostridium sp.
TTTGAGACTTTTGCCTCTTTTGCGATTTGGTTTATTCTTGTATTTGCCACAAGATCACCCCCTATTAAATTTTTTATTGCATAAGTTCAGTTATCTTTGAAGCTAAAGATTTATCTTTTATTCCAATAACTGCTCTTGGTGATTTTCCTATAGCTAAACCAAGCTCTACTTTTGTTGAAAAGTAGATTTGGTTTATTTTTCTATAAGATGATTTATCTTTAAATAATTTTTTAGTATTTTCTGAAGCATCATCTGCCACAATTACTAAACTTATCTTTCCTTTTTTTAATTCTTTTAATGTAGTGTCGTCTCCTGATACTACTTGCCCAGCTCTCATAGCTAGACCTATATAAGAATAAATTTTTTGTTTATTATTTATCATAAGATTCTAACTCCGCTAATAATTTTTCATATACTTCATCAGAAACTTCTACTTTAAAAGCTCTATTTAAAGCCTTTGTTTTTATTGCTTTTTTAAGACATTCAGTGTCTTTACATATATAGGCACCTCTACCGTTTGCCCTACCAGATGGATCTAAAAATATTTCGCCTTCTTTGTTTTTAACAATTCTCATAAGCTCTTTTTTAGAGTCTCTATCTTGACATACTATGCATTTTCTTTGAGGTATTTTTTTTACTTTTTTCAAAGCCATCCCTCCTTTAACTATATTAGACTTATTATTCTTGGTCTAAGTCTATATTTTCAGAATCTAACTCTATATCTTGAACTGGTAATTCTATATCTTCTTCAACAAAATCTGTGCTTTCTAAAGCTTCTTGAGCTTCCATTTCTTCTTTCATTTGAGATACGCTTTTTATATCTATTTTCCAGTTAGTAAGTTTTGCTGCAAGTCTTGCATTTTGACCAGATTTACCAATTGCTAAAGATAATTGATAATCAGGAACTACTACTAAAGCTGTTTTTTCTTCTTCGTTTATTTCAACTTTTTCAACTTTTGATGGACTAAGTGATGCTGATATGAATTCAGCTGGATCATCACTGTAGTTTATTATGTCTATTTTTTCTCCGCCTAATTCATCTACTACAGCTTTAACTCTAGTACCTTTAGGTCCAACACATGCTCCGATTGGATCTATTTTTTCGTCTATTGATTGAACTGCTATTTTAGTTCTTGAACCAGCTTCTCTTGATACTGATTTTATTTGAACTAAACCTTCGAATATTTCTACTACTTGCATTTCAAATAATCTCTTAACAAGACCTGGATGACTTCTTGATACTACTATTTGAGGTCCTTTATTAGTCTTTTTAACTTCTAATATATATACTTTTATTTTTTGTCCAGCTTTATACTCTTCACCAGGTATTTGTTCGTTTTCTGGCATAGAAGCTTCTATTTTACCTACGTTAACATAAACAGTTTTTGAAGTAGCTCTAGCTATTTCTCCTGTAACTATTTCGCTTTCTTTTTCGATAAATTCGTTGTATACTATTTCTCTTTCAGCTTCTCTTATTCTTTGAACAACTACTTGTTTAGCTGTTTGAGCTGCTATTCTACCGAAATCTTTAGGAGTTACTTCGTTTTCTATTATGTCTCCTAATTGATAACTTGGGTCTATTTTTATAGCATCTGCTAATTCTATTTCTAAGAAAGTATCGTATAAGTCTGACTCATCAACTACTCTTCTTTGAGAGTAAACTCTAACTTCTCCACCTTCTCTATCTACTGATACTCTAACATTTTGAGCAGATCCAAAGTTCTTTTTATAAGCAGTTAAAAGTGCTTGTTCTATTGTGTCTATTATAACTTCTTTGTCGATCCCTCTGTCTTTTTCTAATTCGTCTAACGCTTCCATAAATTCGTGATTCATTGTTTATTCCTCCCTAATTAATGTTATCACTAAAATTTGATAGCTAGTTTGATTACTGCAACGTCTTTTTTATCAAACTCAACTTCATTGTCATCTATTATTACTTTGATTTTTTTGTCTTCAGTTAAACCTACAAGTTCTCCTTCAAGTTGTTTTGTACCATTTAAAGGTTTGTATAATTTAACTTCTACATCTCTTCCTGCATATCTTTCAAAGTCTTTATCTTTTTTAAGTGGTCTATCAAGACCTGGTGAACATACTTCTAAGAAGTAGTTGTCTTTTATTGGGTCTTTTTCATCTAATATTGGATTTAATTCTCTTGATACATCTGCACAGTCATCTAAGCTTATTCCACCTTCTTTTTCAAGGTAAATTCTTAGATAAAATTGTCCAGCTTCTTTTACGTACTCAATATCTACTATTTCTATGTTTTTAGCATCGACAATTGGTTGTACTAATGCTTCTATTGTAGATTCTATGTTCTTTTTCATGTGTGCCTTGCCTCCTATTCAGTTGTATTATAACATATTTAAAATAAAAGAGTGAGAACAATTGCCTCACTCTTATCTTCTGCATATACTATTTTTCTATTACTATAACATAAATTTTTTTTATTTACAAGACTTTATAAATAAATGTGTTTTCAACTCTATTATTTTACAATATTTTTTAAATCTTGTACACATATTTTATCTTTTTTCACAAAATTATGTCAAGCCCCTAAAATTCATATTTTTATTTAAAATAATGATAATTGATTTTTTTCACTCATATTGTTTAATGAACCATGATTAGAAAGAGTCTCAACTACTGTTTTAGATATCTTTGTTCTCTTTCTCAAATCTTCTTTTGAAATAAATTCTCCGTTCTCTCTTTCATTTTGAATATTAATAGCTGCATTCTCACCAACCCCTTGTAGGGCTATCATAGGTGGCAGTATTGTAGTATCATCCACTACTATAAATTTAGTGGCATCTGATTTATAAATATCAACTGGTATTATTTTTATTTTTCTAGCATACATCTCTAGTGCAACTTCAAGTACAGTAAGCATTGTTTTATCTTTTGCTGTTGCATCATTTCCAAGCTCGTGGATTTCTTGTATCTTTTGTTTTATGCTATCTAACCCTTTTACGATTAAATCTGCATCAAAATCCTGTGCTTTAGTTGTGAAATATGTTGCATAAAAAGCTGCAGGATAGTGAACTTTATAATATGCAAGTCTAAACGACATCATTACATATGCAACTGCATGGGCTTTAGGGAACATGTATTTTATCTTTTGACATGAATCAATATACCACTGTGGCACATCATGTTTATTCATCTCTTCTATAAACTCAGGCTTTAGTCCTTTACCTTTTCTTACATTTTCCATTATTGTAAACGCCTTTTTCTTCGGCAGGCCTTTCAATATGAGATAGTTCATAATGTCATCTCGTGTGGAAATAGCGTCCTTTATCGTCGCCTCACCGCTTCTTATGAAATCCTGAGCATTGTTTATCCACACATCAGTACCATGTGAAAATCCGGAAATTCGTACGAAGTCCGCAAACC
>CALEBD010000107.1 GCA_937944945.1 uncultured Clostridium sp.
CTTTTGGCTCCGATATCAATTCCTCGAGTAGGCTCATCCATGATTAAAATATTAGGTTCCATTGCGAGCCATTTTGCAATAACTACCTTCTGCTGATTTCCACCACTCAGTTCTTTTACTTCCTGTTCTTCATTACGAAGACTGATTCCTAAATCTGAAATAAAAGTTCCTGTAATGTTTTTCAATGTTTTTTTATTCAAAATAGAACTTTTGAACTGTCCAATCTTAGAAATCAACATATTATCTTTAATACTCATTCCAAGGATCAATCCAAGTCCTTTTCTATCCTCTGGAACCAGACCTATTCCTGCCTGGATCGCATCTTTCGGGCTGGAAATTTTGACTTTTCCACCTTCTACATAAATTTCACCACTTCCAATCGGGTCAACACCAAAGATAATTCTTGCAAGTTCTGTTCTTCCTGCTCCTACAAGGCCAAAAAATCCAAGGATTTCTTTTTCATAGAGTTTGAAACTGACTGGCTTTGCTCCAGGAAATACCTGTACATTTTTTATTTCAAGTACAACTTTATTTTTATTTACAAATTCGCTTCCGGATTTTTTTTCAATATTTAATTCATGGCCGATCATCATGGAAATAATGTCTTTTTCCTGAACATCTTTTGTATTGACTGTGTCAATATATTTTCCATTTCGAAATACTGTAATTCGATCAGAAAGTTCAAAAACTTCTTCCATCCTATGAGAGATGTAAACAATACATACACCTTTCTCTTTTAATTATATATATTAAATAAATTTATAGTAGTGGAGCAAACATCCTTATAATTAACCTTCCAAACTTTCTTATCACACTAGTATTTTTACATTCGGCCATAGTAACTTTATGGCATTTCTTCAATGTATCTAAATAATCTTTTTTTATATCACTTATACTATCTGTTTTATAAAGCCATACACCACATTCATAATGTAAGTACAAACTTCTAAAGTCCAAATTTATACTTCCAACTACTGCGTATTCATCATCTACAACAAAGGTCTTGGCATGCATAAACCCAGGTATAAATTCATAAATCTCTATCCCATCTTTTATAAATGATTCATAATATGATTTTGTAACAGCGTGGACAAATTTCTTATCAGGTATATAAGGTGTTACTATCTTAATATCTACGCCAGATTTTGATGCTATTTTAAGTGCAGTCGCCATCTCATTGTCGATTATTAAGTATGGAGTATTTATATAAATATAATCTTTTGCTTTATTTATCAAGTTTAAATATACAGTCTCACCTATTGGTTCATTTATAAGAGGACTGTCATCAAAAGGCTGCACATATCCATTTGTGTTGTAATATTTATCTTTAGATGGTTTAAATCTCATATAATCTTCTTCTCGATTATCTATATAGTCCCACATAGATAAAAACATTCTAGTCAAATTCCAAACTGCATCACCTTTTAACATTATAGCTGCATCTTTCCAATATCCATGCTTTTCATATTCATTTATATATTCATCAGCTAAGTTTATACCTCCTGTAAATCCTACATCCCCATCTATCACTACTATTTTTCTGTGGTCTCTATTATTAAGCCTTCTTGTAAAAAAGGGTTTAACCGGATTAAATACCTTGCATTTTATACCCTTAGCTTCTAATTTTTTTTGATAATTATGTGGTAGTGTAATTATACACCCTACATCATCATAAATAACCCTCACATCAACACCTTGTTTTACTTTTTCTTCTAAAATTTCTAATATTGAGTTGAACATTTTTCCCTCTTGTATTATAAAATACTCTAAAAAAATAAACTTTTTAGATTTTTTCAATTCTTTCAAAAGAGCTTCAAACTTCTCCTCCCCAATTTTAAAATAAGTCGTCTCTGTATTATTATAAACAGGGCATTTTGCATAATTTAATATATATTCACTTTGATTTTTTGCATATATATTATCTTCTTGTAGTTTTTGCATTATTTTATCATTTTGTTTTAAAGAGTGTGTCATCTCTATATTTTGTATCGCCATCTTAAGCTTTTCTCTTGCACTGAGTTTATTTCCACCGTATAGTAGATAAAAAAGCCCACCAAATACAGGGAAAATCATCACAGGAATAATCCATGCAATTTTATAACTAGGATTACTTTTACTATTAGTAATTATAAAAACTATTACAATGCTAAGTGCTAGAGAAGCTATATAGAAGTTAAAGAAATACTCACTATATTGTAATAAGAAAAATATTATTATTGCTACTTGTATTAAAAACGAAATTGCCAGAAGTATTATTCTCTGTACAGATCTTTTAAATAAAATATTCATAAATTCCCCTCTTTTGCAATATATTCACTATTATTATATGTTTTTA
>CALEBD010000108.1 GCA_937944945.1 uncultured Clostridium sp.
CTTTTATATTGCATTTTATATTCACTGTCAATTATCCATAACTTAATATAATGATTTTAAGTTGTAGATAATTATACCTATAAAAATATTATACTAGTTTTTTAAATAAAAAAAGACCCTGTATTTATATAATACAAGGTCCTTTATATTTAAAGTTATATTAATTTCTAATTAACTATATACCAGCTTGTTCTTTTAAAGTTTCAGCTTTATCAGTTCTTTCCCATGGTAAATCTATATCAGTTCTGCCGAAGTGACCGTAAGCAGCAACTTGTTTGTATATAGGTCTTCTTAAGTCAAGGTCTCTTATTATAGCACCTGGTCTTAAGTCGAAGTTTTTGTTTATTAATTCAACTAATACTTCTTCAGAAACTTTTCCAGTTCCGAAAGTATCAACGAATATTGATAATGGTTTAGCAACACCGATTGCGTAAGCTAATTCTATTTCACATTTGTCTGCAAGTCCAGCAGCAACTATGTTTTTAGCTACGTATCTAGCAGCATAAGCAGCAGATCTATCTACTTTTGTTGGATCTTTACCAGAGAATGCTCCACCACCGTGTCTAGAGTATCCACCGTAAGTATCTATTATTATTTTTCTACCAGTTAAACCAGTATCTCCTTGTGGTCCACCTATAACGAATCTACCTGTTGGGTTGATGTAGTACATAGTTTCTTCATCTAATAATTCAGCAGGTATAACAGCTTTTATAACGTGTTCTATTAAGTCTCTTCTTATAGTTTCGTTATCAACACTTTCACTATGTTGAGAAGATATTAATACAGTGTGAACTCTAACTGCTTTGTTTCCTTCGTATTCAACAGTTACTTGAGTTTTACCATCTGGTCTTAAGTAATCTAATAATCCAGATTTTCTAACTTCTGTTAATCTTCTTGATAATTTGTGAGCTAAAGATATTGGAAGCGGCATTAATTCTTCTGTTTCATTACAAGCGAAACCGAACATTATACCTTGGTCTCCAGCACCAACTTTTTCTATTTCTTCTTCAGTTTGTTCTCCTGATTTACTTTCTAAACCTTCATCAACACCCATAGCGATGTCTCCTGATTGTTCATCTATAGCAGTTATTACTGCACAAGTATTGCAGTCGAATCCAAATTTAGCTCTAGTATATCCGATACCTTCTACTGTTTCTCTAACTAATTTTGGGATATCAACATAAGCGTTTGTACTTATTTCACCTGCAACTAATACTAATCCAGTTGTAGTAGTAGTTTCACAAGCAACTCTTGATTGTGGATCTTTTTCTAATAATGCATCTAGTATTGCATCTGATATTTGGTCACACATCTTGTCTGGATGACCTTCAGTAACTGATTCTGACGTAAATAAATGTCTTGCCATTTTAGTTCCTCCTTAAATTTCTATAGTTTATTTTATATCATAATTTGTTCCTAGAAAATCTTTATTGTAATAAAAATTTTCTCACGGGAATTCTAGATTATATTCTTTATTTTACAAGAAATTAAATTCTTTATACTTTCTTATAAATTAAAAAACCTCTTCTATGTAGAAGAGGATATTGTATGCTTAAATACGCGACCTCATCTTTCTAGAATTCTCTCTAGCAGGATTTAGCACCTTCCTTTTTCAAGTGGTTGCTGGGCTTCGTAGGGCCTGTCCCTCAGCCTCTCTTGATAAGGTAATCAAGAAATTTTTCTTTCAAATTTAACACTATAAATGATACCTGTTTTGTGATTCATTGTCAAGCATTTTTGCAATTCTCTTTCCCTGTTTTTGTTTTATTTTTTAATAGTCACAATTTCGTAACTCTTGTAAAAATAGTATTATTTCATACTTTCAACTCATATATTATCTAGAAGGGAGGAACTCCTATGTATTTAGCCAAAGTAAACTATAAAAGAGAAGATGTCACGCATATATTAAGTAATATTCTCAAAAATATAATCTCTGATAATACTGTAATAATATGTATAGGAACAGATCGTGCTATTGGAGATGCACTAGGGCCTCTAGTAGGTACTATGCTCAAAAATAGTGATTTTAAATACCCTGTCTACGGTACATTGGATAATCCTATTCATGCTTTAAACATTTATGAATCAATCGAACAGATTAAAAGCAAACATTCCTCGAGCCAATTTTTAGCCATAGATGCCTGTTTGGGCTCGGCAAGTAACATAGGTAATATACAAATACGAGAAGGACCTATACTTCCAGGCAAGGGCGTAGGTAAGAAATTACCCCAAGTAGGGACTTATTCTATCGTTGGCATTGTAGATAAAATAGATGAAAATAATAGATTTTCTTTTAACAATATAAGGCTTCATTTCATTTTAGAATTAGCAGAAACAATTGCTTTATCCCTGCTCCTTGCAACATAACAAAAAGTAGCTATGGTAAAATAATAAATTTTATATTATTTTAAAATAGCTACTTTTTAGTTTATATCAATATTCTGTTTATTTTAATCGATTATTTTTTAAAGCTTCCACCTGTTTCTAATAAATCAAGTGAACCTAATGATAATCCAGTTCCTTTAGCAACACAAGAAAGTGGGTCATCTGCTAATACTACTTTTATACCTGTACTTTCTTCTATTCTATCG
This sequence comes from uncultured Clostridium sp., assembly GCA_937944945.1. GTDB lineage: Bacteria > Bacillota > Clostridia > Peptostreptococcales > Peptostreptococcaceae > Intestinibacter. The sequence continues at coordinate 2,592 of CALEBD010000108.1, forward strand.
CCTAAACCTTTTAACATAGATCCTCCACCTGTCATCACTATGCCTTTGTCGCTTATATCAGCTGCTAATTCTGGTGGTGTTTTTTCTAGTAGATTTTTAGTTGCTGCTACTATTTGTTCAACACATGGGTTAAGCGCATCTAATATTTCGTTTGAATTTACAGTTATAGTTACAG
>CALEBD010000109.1 GCA_937944945.1 uncultured Clostridium sp.
ATACTTCACGAAAATGAGGCGGTTGAATATTTAAGAGATATATGTATAAATGAAAATATGAGCCAATCAGAAGTAAAAGAAGGAAAAATAGAAATAATAGCAGAAATAGATGGACTTTTAAAAATCAATGTAGAAAGTTTAAGGGCAGTAAATAGTTTGGGAGAGATGATGATAGCAACTCGACACACAAATACTACTGTTAAAAAAGGTGATAAACTTGCAGGAACAAGAATAATACCACTTCTAATAGAACAAGAGAAGATGGAAAAAGCGAAAGAAGTTGCAGGAAACTCACCAATATTATCATTAATGCCGTTTAAAAAGAAAAAAGTAGGTATAGTTACAACAGGAAATGAAGTTTTTTATGGAAGAATAAAAGATACTTTTGGACCAGTAGTAGCTGAAAAAGTTAAAGAATTTGGGGCAGAGGTAATCGGTCAAACAATCGTAAATGATGACATGGAAAAAATAGCGAAAGCAACAGAATCATTCATAGAGCAAGGTGCAGATATGGTATTATGCACAGGAGGTATGAGTGTAGACCCTGATGATAAGACACCAGGAGCAATAAAAAGCACAGGAGCGAGAATAGTTTCTTATGGAGCTCCAGTACTTCCAGGAGCAATGATGTTACTTGCTTATTATAAAAAAGATGAAAAAGAAATTCCAATCGTAGGATTACCAGGATGTGTAATGTATTCTAAAAGAACAGTATTTGACTTAGTTTTACCAAGACTTATGGCTGATGATATGGTTACAAGCGACGATTTAGCTGGATTAGGATTAGGTGGATTATGCTTAAGTTGTGATATATGCACATTCCCTAACTGTGGATTTGGAAAGGGAGTATAAGATGGCAGAAAAATTAAATCACTTTGATCAACATGGAAATGCAGTTATGGTAGATGTTACAGATAAAAATGTAACAGAAAGAGAAGCTATAGCAACAGGAAAAATATTTGTATGTGATGAAACATATGAAAGAATTATAAATGGAAATATGGCAAAAGGAGATGTCCTTGCAGTTGCTAGAGTGGCTGGAATTATGGCGACTAAAAAAACATCAGAACTAATACCAATGTGTCATCCATTAATGTTAACAAAGGCAAAAGTAGACTTTGAATTTAATGAAGAAGAAAAAAGTATAAGTGCTACATGTCTTGTAAAATTAAGCGGAAAAACAGGGGTAGAAATGGAAGCTCTTACAGGTGTAAATGTTGCACTTTTAACTATTTATGATATGTGTAAAGCTATTGATAAAGGAATGGTTATTTCAGATGTGCATTTAGTAAAAAAATCTGGTGGAAAGAGCGGAGATTTTTACTTTAACGAAGAAAAATAGTTACATAAACCAAGAGAAAAATTTACATAATAATATACCTGAAAGTGGGAATGAAATATGTTAGATAAATTAAATAGAAAGATTGATTATCTTAGAATATCTGTAATAGATAGATGTAATTTAAGATGCGTTTACTGTATGCCAGAAGAAGGCGTAGAGAGCATCCCACATGAAGAAATTCTTACTTATGATGAAATTTTAAGAATTTGTGAAACTGTATCACAATTAGGAATTAAAAAAATTAAAATAACAGGTGGAGAACCTTTAGTCAGAAAAGATATTGTAAATTTAATTAGAGATATAAAAAATCTAGATAAAATAGAGCAAGTAACTTTGACTACTAATGGAATACTACTTTACGATATGTTGGATGATTTATATGATGCTGGAATTGATGCAATTAATATAAGTTTAGATACTTTGAAAGAAGATAACTTTAAACAAATTACTAGAAGAGATGGGCTTGAAAAAGTACTCATGGCTATAGATAAAGCATATAATTTAGGTATTCGAGTTAAGATAAATTGTCTAGCAATTAGAGATTTTAATATAAATGAACTTGCTGATATCGCAAATTTTGCAAAAGATAGAGAAATCGATGTTAGATTCATAGAATTGATGCCGATTGGATTTGGGAAAAAATATACTCAAATAGACAATGATGAAATACTTTCAATTTTAGAAAGTAATTTTGGAGCATTTGAACCAGTAACTGAAAAGAGAGGAAATGGTCCAGCTAAATATTATAAAAATAAAGATATGAAAGGATGTATAGGTTTTATCAGTGCTATAAGTCATGAGTTTTGTGAATCATGCAATAGAATAAGACTTACATCTAATGGATTTTTAAAATTATGTCTTCATTACAATAAAGGAATTGATTTAAAAGCGCCTATAAGAAGTGGAATAAGTGATGAAGATTTAAAAGTATTAATTTATGATACTATATGGAATAAACCATTAAGCCATAAGTTTGGACATACTAACGGAGAAAAAGATATCGAAGTTAAAAATATGGTTCAAATAGGCGGATAGATATTTAAATAATTAAAAATTTGGATAAAAATTAAGGAGAGATTGGCAATGGGAAGAATCGTAAATGTATGTATAAGTGAAAAAAAAGGAACTCAAAAACATCCAATAGACGAAGGGGAATTTATAGTTGAATTTGGACTAAAAGATGATGCACATGCTGGAAAATGGCATAGACAAGTTAGTTTACTTTCATTTGAAAAAGTAGAAGAATTTAATGCTAGAGGAGCAGGTGTCAAACCAGGTGCTTTCGGAGAAAATTTATTGGTTGAAGGTTGGGACTTAAAAACAATACCAGTAGGAACTAAGTTTAGATGTAATGATGTTTTATTAGAAATAACTCAAATCGGAAAAGAATGTCACCATGGATGTGAAATATTTCAAAAGATGGGCGACTGTATCATGCCTAGAAATGGTATATTTGCAAGAGTATTAGAAGGTGGAAAAATTAAGCCAGGAGATCAAATAGAAATAGTAGAATAGAAGGTGGATAATATGTATAGAGTTGGAATTATAACTGCAAGTGATAAAGGTTCGCGTGGGGAAAGAGTAGACGAAAGTGGAGCTAAAATAAAAGAAATCGTTGGAGAATTCGGATATGAAGTTAAATTCTACAGAGTACTTCCAGATGACAAAGAAGTTTTAGCAGAAGAGATGAAAAATTTATGCGATAACAACGAAGTAGACTTAATTCTTACGACAGGGGGAACAGGATTTTCAAAAAGAGATAACACTCCAGAAGCTACACTATCAATAGCTGAAAAATTGGTGCCAGGAATATCAGAAGCTATAAGAGCTTATAGCATGCAATTTACTAAAAAAGCAATGCTTAGTAGAGCAGTTTCAGTAATAAGAAAATCTACATTAATTATAAATATGCCGGGAAGTCCTAAAGCCGTAAAAGAATGTATGGAATGTTTAATGCCAGCTCTTGAACATGGATTAGATATATTAACTGGTGAGGCTAGCGAATGTGCTAGAAAATAGATGTAATTATTTGAACAGGGGTCCAATATAAATACAGGGTTATATTGGACCTAATTATGGGTTTCAAATCTTTATAAAAATAAAGGGTTTGACGAATATAGAGTTATTTATGTTGATGATAAAATATACAGGGCTTGTATTAAATACTTTCCTAAATATAATCCCATAACTGTATGATATTATTTTACATTGAAAATTGCGGTTGTTATAACAACTAAAAAATTGAATTATATTTAAAATATGATAATTTATAGTTATTAAATTTTAGATATATAAAACAAAAAAGTATGCCATTTATATGTATAGATGGCATACTTTTTTGCTTTATAATGGCGGGAAAGGGTGGGAATCGAACCCACCTAAGAGGCTCCTAACCACTCGTACTAGTTTTGAAGACT
>CALEBD010000110.1 GCA_937944945.1 uncultured Clostridium sp.
ATATTCCAGCAAAAATGGGAGCCAATGGTAGGTATTATGCTAATACTGGTAGAGGAGCTTCTGGATGGACTCCAGTACCAGCAGCTATGGTAACTACAACTAATGCTGGTAGGATGACCAGAACTATCATGGGTACTGGTGCAGGAGCTGCAGCTGCTAATGCTGCTTCTCGCGGTGCATTGGTTTCTGTTGGTAGAGGACTGCTTGGATTCGGATCTAGATTAGTTGGATTATTTGGAGGCCCAATTGGATTAGCCATAACCGGTATATCTATAGTTGGTCCAATGATATACAGTGCTATCAAAAGTAATCAGGCTTCTAATGAAGAGAATACCAGAGCAACCAATGACCTTGCATCTGCAGTTAGGGCTAGCAAAGATGGATACAATTTAAGAAAGGATAATCTCCAAGAGTTAACAGTTCAAGAGATGAGATGGTTAGTACAGACTCTTGGATTATATACTGAAAAGCTTAATCAGAGAGAGAATAAAGGCAATACCACTATCATTAACATAGACGGTAAAAAGGTATTCGAAGAATATCTCAATGAGAGAGATTCAGAAATAAATGTAGCTGCTGGAGTAAACTAAACAATCATGGCATCACTGATAGGAAAACCGGTTGGAAAAGTGGCTCAAGAGGTAGCTGAACTTGAGCAGGGGAGAATATTTCAATCTCCAATAAATAAGGTATGGAGATCTCTTATATTAATTAATAGGAAGACTTCTCCTATGGCTAAAGCTGAGCCAGATGAAAAAAATAAAGAGTCTGATGCCATTAATGCTCATATAGCTAGGAATGGTTCATATTCTACAGCTCAATCTAAAAATCCTTGGTATAAAAATATCATAGAAGCTAAGCAATCAGGTGTAGATCCAGATAGAATATTAAAATCTAAATCTATTGATTATACCTTAGCTAATAAGTTAACATCAGAACTTATAAAGAACGATATAGTAATAGCTAATTTAAATGTATCACCAGCAATTAGTTTAGTAATACAGAATCGTCCAGATAGGTTAAGGGTTGAACCCGCTGCTACTTGGGCAGCTGTTAAATCCATGGGTCGTAACAATCCATTCTATTTCTATACAGGTGGAGAAGATACCATAACCTTTGATATATCATGGTATTCAATAGATGCAGATCACAGGGATGATGTAGTCAATAAATGCAGGCTATTGGAATCATGGGCAAGAGCTGATGGGTATATATCTTCTCCCCCTACCTTAAGAATACAGTGGGGAAATTCTGGATTATTTGAAGATGACCTTTTCATATTGGCTTCAGCTCCATACGAGTTAACTAACTTTCAGAATGCT
>CALEBD010000111.1 GCA_937944945.1 uncultured Clostridium sp.
TTCTTTATAATATTTTGCACTAATTATAAAAGATACTAAACTCAGTAACGCATACAATGGTGTTACTGAGTTTAGCGTACTTAAAAAGAATAATGCCATAAACATTAATCCTAATATGTAGAATATTTTATATATTTTCATTACTTATCTTTAAAATACTTATCATAAATATTTTTTGCATACCATCCACAGGCAGCTCCTACTACAAAGCTAGTTAAAGCCAGTAAAAGACTTCCAAAGCTCATAGCTGATACGATACCACAACCTGCTAATACTAAAGCAATTACGATTGCAGCAATAATTAATTTTGTTTTCCAAGTCATTGTTTTCATATTATTTATACGTTAAGTTACTATAAGTTGTTCCGTTTTCAGAAACGATATAATTGTATTGGGTTTTATATAACGGTAATATTTCATCTTTTCAGTAAATAAAAGCATAGGCTTTATCATAAAAAGGATGATCTTTCATTTTATCTTCAAATTCTTTAGGAGAACGATCTTTTGTAACTAAAGTATAAGAGTCTCCTAAATTAAAATTCATTTCTAAACCGTCATTTGTAATTTTTCTTAATGCAAACATATGTATATTTATTTATAAATTTAAGAGTCTATTTTAAGTATATTACGAATACTCAAGTATAAACATCATCTGGAATATCAATCATGATATCACAAATTGTGACATCATCTATCTCTTCATGTTCTTCTTTCATTAGTTCCATAACTCTAACTACTTCTTTCATTGGACTAATAATAGAGTTTTCTAGTCCGTTTGATCCATTCTGTAAAACTGCATAGTACACATTTGAGCCTTTAATAAGAGATACAGCTTTATTAGTATAAAGTCCATATCCTTCTAGTTCGATTTTTGGTGTATTAGGATCTTGCAATTCCGTTACTACTTTATCATATATTTTATTGTCCATTTAACATTAAATTATAAATATATCTAGCAGCTTCCTTTCTAACTTCATAATCTGCTTCATTTTTACCCATTCTTTCAAAGTTATCTGCAAATGCTATAGTAAGATTATCTAGACCTTTTGCATTTCTAAAAGCGTTTCTTTGAGATTTATTTCAGTCAATTAAGAAAGAATCATATTTGTCAATATATTTTGGCTTATTTTTATTTATTCAGTATGTATAATCTCCAGTTAGATTATGAGGATTTTTATCATCTCCAAATATGATTGGAACTAAATACTTTATTTGAGCTTCAGTACTATCTATTAAATTATTATTATTTAAATATTCCTTATATGCATTATATCTTTGTCCAAGAAGTTGTGCTAATCCGACAGCTCCTTTACTCGATGCTTTGCCATAAGGTTGAATTTGATTTTCTTTTCAGAAATTTCCTAATATTGCGGCAGCTTGTTCTGATGATGCTCCTGCATTGATCAACTCATTTCAAATTCATTTTATTCTTGGAAGATTATCTTTGATAGACTCTTCCATATTAGCCTTTCCTTTTCCATAACTTGGATATTTTACTTCTTTAAGACCTGGCGTTTCAGAAAGTGGGCCATATATATTTCTCCAAATTGGAGCTTCGCCATTTGGAAATGTGTAGTATCTACCGTTACTATCTTGATATCTTTTATTCCCTAATTGTTGTTCTACTTCATAGTGCATAAATGCAGTAGGATGGTTTGGATTTTTTAATTCCATTCCAGTTACAGGATCTCTATCTGATCAATGTTCTGTATCAGGATCATATGATCCTTTAGAATAATCATAATAATGTTCTGGGTCATTATAAGCATTTCTTAAAACTCCTGAATTTTGATACTTAGGAATTTTTAAACCTCTTTGTGCATATAAAGTAGTATCTTTCTTTTTAATAGGAGCTTGAGCTACATTATTAAATAAATAAAGTAAGAAATCATCACTATATCTATTCAATAAATTATATGTATTTTCTTTATTATAATGTGGAGTAGCTGTAGATTCTTCAGGTACAATTTTATATTCAGGATTAAAAGGTTCTGATTGAATTATCTTTCCGTTTTTATCAAATTGTGATACTGAAAAACTACCTTTACCTTCTGAACCTTTAAGTCTATTTATAAGAGTATAATGATCTAAATGTTCCTTCTTAATATTTTGTATTTCTTCTTTAGTAAATTTATGATTAGGATCTGCATTAATACTATGTCTTAGTTGCATTAATCTAGCATAAATTTCCTGAGGATTATCTAAATATTCATCGGGAGCAATTGTTTTATTATCATAAATTGTATCTCCGAAATTATCTTGATACTTCTTAATTACTTTCTCTTGTGCATCAGGTAAACTACTATGAGTTCATTCATGAATTGCAGTACTAGTTGATCCATCTGTTAAAAATATTCTTCTACCAAACGGATAATAAACTCCTGAAGCATTATCAGGAACTTTACTAGGATTTATCTTTGCTCTAGTAAGATCTAAATTTCTTTTAAGTGCATTAAATACTAAAGATTCAGTTACAGGGAGAGGAATTGGTAGAACTTGTTTAACATTTTGTTTTACTAAACCTTTACGTGATTTATATCAATCTTCAAGCCACTGTTTTCCTTCTTGAATTCCTCCTTGTTGAAATTTTAATACTCCTCCATGTTTAGCAGAAGCTATAACTTGATTTAAAATATTTGCATATCTTGGATCTGTAGCATATCCTCCTCTATGAACTCTATTTGCAAACTCTTTTATATCTCCAGAGAATGCTTTATAACGTTTATTATTTAATAGATCAATTTTAAAATTTGCATAATCTTCAAGTGATTTGAAATTTCTAAATTGATCATTTATATAAACATCCTTACCATTAATAACTTCTCTAGTTCGTTTAGTTGTTCCCTTTCCTTTAATGCCTCCAAAGTTATATGATCCTGCAGGTTTAGAACCTCAAGCTGATTCTAATCCGTCTTGTGCTACTAATGATTTAGCAAATGCAGGATTTAAACCTTTTGATTTTAATAATCTTTCATAAATAGGAAGCATTGTATCTTTGAAATCCTTTTTAGATTTGAATTTATGAACTGTAGTTTCTTGAACTATTGGTTCTGGATTTCTTATCTCTTCTACTTGAGATTGTACTTCTGTCTCTGTGTCATCTTCTAAAGGTTGAGAATATCTGGGTTTATATACAGGTATTTCAAGATTTGGAATTTGAATATTAATATCTCCTAAAGCACTATCTCGTATGAATGGTCTGTATGTGATATCGTTCATAATAATTGTTTTATATTATTTTGCAAATATATACATTATTTTTATAAATCACAAATTACAGCACCTATTTCTGGATCTAATTTACAACGATTTGGATTCTCTAATTCAGAAATTCTAGATGTTAAATTATCTACTTTATTTTCTAATTCAGAAACTTTAGATAATAAATAACTTGTTACGCTTTCTAAATCTGCAATTCTTTGTTCTAACTCGTTTTTTAGATTAGTTATTGTAGTACTTGCTGAGTTTGCCATAGTAATTGCAGTACCTGTATATGGATTAGGTGTTGTAGTTATACTTGAAGGACCTGTTTGTCCAGATGCTCCTACTATTCCTATTGGTCCTGTAATGGATGATATATCTGTTATAGTCATATTTGTTGTGTCCATATTATGCAAAATTAAAATCAGAATTAGTATTTAATCTACTTAGAAGTTTTTCATTTTCTTGTTTTAATTTCATAATTTCTTTACGTAGATTTTTAATATCTTCTGAATGTTTTTCAATCTGTTCTGAATGTTGATCTACTTTTTGATTTACAAATAATATTGCTTGACATACTAAAGATAAATCAATAAGCTTAGCTGATTTACGTAATCCTGATATTTTATCTAAAGCAGATGTTCTACTTGTAATTAAAATACCTTTATCTTCTAATTGTCTAAATACTCTAGTTAACACTTTAGTACTCATGTCCATTTTTGCTGCAAGTTCTTTATTAGTTTTAGTTGTAATAGCAAATTGTCCATCATTTGTACTGGTGTATTGTTGCATTGCTAATAGAACTCCTTTTTCTTCAGGAGTAGTATTCTCTGCATCCATAAACTCGTAAGTAAATCTTTCAAAATATCTTCCTGATTTTTGAATCTCATAAATATTACTCCTACCTTTTTTCTTTTCTAGAATTTTAATTTCACCTGCTGCATTTAGTTTTTTAATACTACTCTGCACTGTATTAATAGATACTCTTGCTAATTCTGCAAGAGTTCTTAGTGAAACAAAAGTTTGGAATGTATCTTTATCCATATTTTTTCTCATATAACCATAAATGAGATAATCAGTAGGATTCATTTTAATTTCTTTTGCAACCCCCAAATCATGAGGGACTTGAATGTGTTGTACTTTATTATCCATAAATTAATATTTTTTAATATTACAAAGATATAACATTTATTTAATACTACCAAATATTTATACCAATATTTATTTAAAGTGTATAAGAATTTGATATAGTACATTCAATTTAAAAATAGCCCTGGGAGATACACTAAGGTGTCGTTTTTGATACACCTATTTTAAAAAAGTGCCCTGGGAGATACACTTATATGCCCTAGGAGATACCTATCTATATATGTTCTCGCTTCGCGGAGGCGCTCGAACAGATCTATATACCTGTCTGGTTGCTCCCCCCCCTCCCTATTTGATTTGGAAAAGGGTTTATGTGTGTACACATATGGATTATACAAGATATCATGTACACATATGGATACTCTATTAAAACTCCCCCTGGGGGTTTCAGATGGAAAATCGAAAATTTTTTCGAGTAAAATATTTCTGACAAAAGTTCTATTTTTAGAAACCAAAACATCTGAATATTATTTAGAGAGCAATAGTGCTTCTCGGAAACTCATCAAACTATCAAACCATGGTACAGACTGTTTTTCACAACCTGCTCATTGAAGCAGAATCGATGTCGGACGTTCACAATTGTGGCACTGTTCGGCCTCGTTACACTTATCAGGAGCCACTCAAGCTGCAGAACGTCGATAAGGTCACGGAAGAAGACCGTGCGCTCATGGATGTTGCTCGCGATATGTGGGCAGGTGTAATCAAGAAAGGGCTTTGAGCCCTTTCTTTAATAGCTTTTGCTATGGATGACAGAACTCAACGTGTTGCAGATGAAATAGCTTCTATCGAAGCTATTTCTCATAACACTGTAAAAGCTTTATCGACTGTTACTACTCCGCTCAATGTAATTGTTGAGATGTACATTGCAGGACTCGAAGCTAAGCTACAAGCACTTCGAGCACTGGTTAAATAACAAAAGCTACTGAAAGGTAGCGAATCACTAACTAATCATTCATCTTTAACTCATCACGTTTATGAAACAATTAGAAGGCGCCAAGCGGGCCGAAATGCTGCAGGATGCAGCCAACAAGGGATTTGACGACGTCACTGTCGAAATCTTGAAGTCGAAGACTATCTTCACCCAGAACTTGCTGTTGAAGGGTGATACGGTCGAGTTTGAGGACTTCGATATCCAGCTCATCAAGCAGGGGAAGGAGTTTAAGACCGTCAACAAAGACGGTGAGGAGATTACCGTTCGGGGTCTTATGATACTCTGTTGCATCAACGGAGTCTGGCGCTGGTTCCCGCTCAGCACGTTTCAGCGCGGTTGTCAGATCGCACCTGAAGGTCGCACGGAATACATGGAAGCCATTCGCGAGAAACACGACCTCAATCTGCGCATACTTACCTGCGGTGATGCGCTGGAGGTCGCTCAACTCCTCGCAGGCAAGCGACTCAAAGTCACGGAGAACCAGTCCTTTAAGTTCCAGCGGTTCAACAAGGACCGTGAGAAGCTTGAGGGAGAGTTTGACCTCAAACCAGTCTCGTTATTCGAGGAGCTGGCATAATAATTGGAGAGTGGGGAGCAATCCCTGCTCTCCTTCTTTTTTCCATCAACCAAAGCCACCAACAGGTACCAAAGCTCCCGACAAGTTCGTAGTACATCACAAGTATAAAATAAACGTGATTGTAGTACATAGAAGTTTAATTTAATTTATTTATAAAAGATGAAGATTTCTGAAGTAAAAAATCTGCCGAAGATTGCAGCTCCTGGTGGGCGTGTAGTCGCTGAAGTGTCTCCTGAATTTCTGAAGGAGAAAGGTGTAGGTATCGTAACCTATGGTATCGCACCGAACGAAGTTATCGAATTTCCTGATACGGAAGCTGACATCAAACCTTTTACTCGTACTGTTCGTCCGAACAGCGATGCAGTTGAAACACTGATCGTAGTGAAACGAAACGGAGAGTTCGGGTATTTCTCGGTAGCAGCACTTCGTCGCATGGACTATAAGGGCAAGTTCGTAGGTCCTGTATGTCAGGAATTGCAGAATGAAGCAAGCGATTATGCTCGTGTAGCTAAACTCTGCGGTAAGAAGCTGACGTGCAAGGAGATGACGAAGATCAAGGTCCGTAAGTTCGATAACGGTGTCATGACCGATGAACTGACCGAGCGCGAAGTACCCGTTCTCGAGTATGCGTAACGGTCAAATTACAGTTAAGGGGTCGTGAGTACGGCCTCTTAACTGTTTAGAAACTAATATGGGTAGAATATATGTAGCTAATGCAGATAGCTGATATAGTAATCCAGAAAGTTTCTGAGTCCTTGAAAAAGGACGGTATGACATGTGGTACATTGTACGATGTGTCCATTGTCTATAAGTCTTTGATCGGACTTATAGGCCCTAGTGATGTTTTTGATGAGTTTAGATGATTAGTGACCGTGGGAAGAGAAGTGATGAGCTCTTCCCACATTTTTATTAAAGATTATGGATGCAATTAAAGTAATACTCGGTATAATCTTCGGATTGATTATGCTTGGATGGATTGCTACAGTAATAGTCATGGCGTGTGGTCCTTGGGTAGCTGTAGTAATTGCCGCGATCGCTTTAACTATATATCTTAACCGAGATTAACTGCGATTGCATAGTAATAATAGTTCTTTGACATATTGACATGACAGAAATACCTGACAAAATGTCATGTTGTGACTGAAGTAGAGGATGAAGTGATCGGTGTAAGTCGTTGATTATCACCCTTTTACTCATCCTCTACTCTTTTTAAAACTGTCAATTTGTCAGACCAACTTCCTTCATGTAAAATATCTATTATTCTCACATTCAGAAAGTTACTCTTCAATA
>CALEBD010000112.1 GCA_937944945.1 uncultured Clostridium sp.
CAATCTCTTTATTCAGCTCTGGATTTAGTAAGTATTCTTCTATTTTAAAAGCTGTTAAAGTAAACTGATCCATACTGTATAGCAAAGCATATTCCTCAGCATCTTTGTAAGACATATTTTTATAATCACTATTATTTCTTATATATGATAAAATCATTTTTCCCCCCTAATTTCCCTTTAATAATTGTAGTTATAATTAAATTAATTGTACCATATAAAGAAATCTTTATTCTAAAAATCTTTCAAAAAGGTAGATTTCTTTGAAACTTATTAGCGGAAATTATATTTTTCCACATCTTTAAAAAATTATACATTATATTAGTGATTTTATACTAATTCTTTTACTTTATCCTTATTGATTTTTCTCATCATAAATACGGCGACTATTAGTGCGATTCCTTCTGCTATTGGGAATGCCCACCAAATCATATTTTCTGCATTTGACATTTTTGTAAATACCCATGCAAGTGGCAATGCAACTATTATTAATCTAAGTAGTGAGATTATTAGTGAATGGACACCACATCCTAGTGCTTGGAATATTCCTTCTTTTACTCTTTGTTTATTTCTCATTCCATAGTTAAATGAGACTATCGGTATGATTGCATTGTTTAGACCGAATGCTGCGAAAAATACGAATTGTTGTATTTTATAATAAACGCCGTATGCTGTTACTGCTGCTGTTGAAACTGAGATAAATATTATATTTACACCATAAGTCATAAATGACATAAGTGCCTGCATTAGTATTGCTGGAATTCCAACTATATATATGTCTTTGATTATTCTTTTTTTAGGTTTGATATAGCGAAGTTGTCTATCTACATCGTTGTTAAATCCATAGTGGAATATCATATCTAAAATTAATGATACAAATTGCCCAATTACTGTTGCATAAGCGGCACCGACAACACCCATTTGTGGCATTCCAAGATATCCAAATATTAAGATTGGATCTAGAACTATATTAGTCAGTGCGCCTGCAAGTTGACCAATTGTACATAGAACTGTTTTTCCTGTTGATTGTAGCAGTTTTTCATAAATTGTAAATAATATTATCCCAAATGATAATATACAGCATATTCCCCAACACCGACAATTTTATCTGTATCTGGCATTGCACTTACAAAATAACTATCTACAATATTGTAAAATGCTTGAACTACCATTGATAAAATCATAGGTAAGCCCATAGTTATCATCAATTTTGATATTTTCTCTGTACCCATTTTATTTATTTCTTCTTCATCTTGTTGTGCTTTGTCTTTATAAGACATGTTTTGTTCTTTTGTTAAAATTGATGAGCCTATATGAGCATCCATAGCTAGCTCTCCTCTATTACTTCCCGTTTTACGTTTATCCTTTGGAACTATTTTTTCGTTGGAATTATGTTTCGTCTTATCTACTTTAGTATCCATTTATTTAACCCCCTCATTTTTCTTGGAGACTTTTGAGGAAAGCTACCATAACCTAAAAAAAAATGCGCAAACCCATGATCTGGATTTACGCATTTTGCTACTCGATTCACTTTTAATTTTAGTTCAAATTTTACGAAAAAGTCAAGGAATTTTTTTCCTAAAAGATAAATCTAAATCTATTAATTCCACTATATCTCTAAAAGCTCCTCTAAATTATCTAATACTGCCACATGTGGGTATGATTCTAAATTCTCCCTTGATGTTGTGCCAGTTGTCACGCCGACAAAATCTATATTGGCGTTTTGTGCCGCTTTTGCATCTATATAACTGTCTCCGATATAAATTGGAGATTCGCATTTCATCATTTCTATCATTTTAAACAATCCCTCTGGATTTGGTTTATAATTTTCAACGTGTTCTGTTCCTATTATAAAGTCAATTAATTCTCTACATCCTAGATTTTCAAATACGTCGTTTATTCTCTGTCCCCAACGAGATGAAACTATTCCAACTTTTTTGCCCCTATTTTTAAGTGTTTCTAAAACGTTTCTTGCTCCACCTATAAAAACTGTATTTGGAACTGTTATTTCATCTGATTTTTCTTTTTGATATTTTTTAAATAAATTTATACCCTCTTCTGAGTCATCACCTGTCAAAATTGTATATGACTCCCCTATTGGTATTCCTATTGTATTTATTATATCTTGGCGAGTTGCCTTTTTTAAATTCATTTTTTCAAGTGCATATGTGAAACTGTCCACTACTGGGTCTGTTGCATCTGCTAATGTATAATCAAAATCAAATATATAAGCATCGTAATTTTTCATATTCTTCTCCTTATTGTCTTATCTCCTATTCAATTAAAAACTTCTTATTTATTATTTAACTAGAAATAATTTAAAGGTATAGTAAAAAGTCACCCCCAAAACTCCTACAAGCATAACTGGCGTAAACCACCACCCCATTTTAGTTGCTGAAATTGAGCAATATGTTATATAAGAAAAGCTCATAACTAAGATAAGTTTATCTAATAAAACCATATTCATAGTATAATTAAACACTATACCTTTGTTTTTATCTGTAATTTTGACCGGCACATTCCACAATCTTGGAAAGAACATTGTAACAGTCAGGAGTATATATAATGCTACATTAACTATAACAAGTATTATTATCGATTCTTTTCCTGACCAGCCATCTATTTGTCCTTCTAAGTTAAAATGTGATGGTATTTTGATCGGCAACTGCGGATATAAAACAGTAGTATATACAATTTGTGCTAACAGCAAAATAAAAGTTACTATTTCTAGTGTTTTTTGAAATTTATTGTACGGTAGGTTAAACATTTCGCTCCCCCCTTATTTATTACATTATAGCACTATCTAATATATTTTATGTTATATTGAAGTGATTAATTTAGATAACTACATTTTCTTCAAGAATTGGGTTTTCATGTTATAATTTAAGTATAAGAAAATTTATATTTTAAAATACCTTAAAGTCTTATTTTCTTATATCATATTTGTGTAAATTAAGGAGGTTCATCCTATGAAACAATCTATTCTTGAAGTTATAAAAAGTAGACATTCTGTCAGGACTTATAGCAATAATCCGATAGATGAAAGTATTATAGAAAAAATTCAAACTTATATCGATAGTGTTACAAATCCATTCAACAAGAAAATTCAAATTAAACTTTTAAAACCAGACGGATATCACAACGAAAAGCTGGGTACATATGGCGTTATCAAAAATCCAAGTTATTTCTTGGCTGCTTATTGTGAGGATAAACCCCTTACACTCGAAGCACTTGGTTATACTTTTGAAAAAGTTATCTTATATTGTACTTCACTTGGACTTGGTACAGTTTGGCTTGGTGGAACTTTTAATAAAGGAAAATTTGCAAAAGCTGTTGAACTTAAAGATGGATATGTTCTACCGGTTGTATCACCTGTTGGGTATGAAGGCGGCAGAAGAAGTCCAATAGGATTTTTAATTGGAAATAACCACAACAAAAGAGATTCATTTAGTTCATTATTTCACAAAGACGATTTTTATACCCCTCTTAC
>CALEBD010000113.1 GCA_937944945.1 uncultured Clostridium sp.
TTGCTCCCCCTTATCTAACTTCTGTTTTAATAAGTAAGCTCGATAGGTTTTAATCCACAACATTATCTAATATCTACTGAGCTTTTCACTCTCAGCAATCTAGTTGTTTCTAGCTTCTAATAGAATATCATCAATGAGCTCATTTAATGTCATATCTATATATTTAAATTATAATTATAATAGTCATAAAACGCATTTTAAGACTTACTGTAAATTTTTATAGTATCTTAGATACACTCCTTAACAGAAACTAATAGCCTTTCTTAAATAGCTTTATAATAATTTTCCGAGCGAAGCGAAGGAACTCTGAGCGAAGCGAGGAAATATTATTAATCCATATAAACAACAAAAGCTCGTCCACTATACAGTGAGCGAGCCTCGTAGAGGTGAGCGAACGTTGTGAGCGTTGCCGAGTATTATTTCATTGGAGCTGGTACATTAGGCATAGGTGGCATTGGTGGTTTTGGGAATCCTCCCATAAACATCTTCTTAGCATCTTCTATCATCTTCCTAATATCAGCTACATCATTCTTTAAATCATTTATTTCTTTACTATTATCAACAGTATTAGTTACTGTAGGAATTTCTACTTGCGCTTCTAGTTGATCTAGAATATCTTTACACTTCTCCATTTCTTCATCGTACTTACTTGCTGCTTCTTTTTTAGCTTTGAATTCGTTGTAGTTCTATCTAACCATATTAGCTATTTCTTCTTTGTTGGTAGCAACAGTAAGTCCTATAGAAGTATCGTTGATTATTGAACGTTCAGCTGGTACTGATAGTTTCTTAGATTCTCCATTACAACTAATAAATACATCGACTAATTTACGTCTGTTCTATCCTGGTATTGGAAACTAACCTTGAGGCAAAGCTTCATCGTAAGGATTTGAAACCTAGGTAATAGAACCAAGACTATAAACAGTAGTCTTTTTAAAAGTTCCTAGAACTTCCAATACGTGCACGTGATCTCCTATTTTTAATTGACTAAATAACATAATTGAATTGGTTTTAGAAGGGCTACCTTTTATGGTAGCCCTATATTAATTTTAAGCTGCCGGAGTAGCTGCTGTTGGTATATGATTAACTACTTGGAAGATGCCTTCACATTTGTTAAAATACACTAGTAATCTATTACCATTTACTACATCAGCAGATGTTAACTAAACTCCAGTACTGCCAATCAATGGAATACCAGTTGTAGTAGCAGTAGCATTTTGAGTACTATTAGGATTAATAGAAACTACAAAAGCTTCTGAGCCAGTAGCTGGAACTTGTGAGATTCGCAGGATCATTAATCCTTCATTGCATAGTTGTTTCCAACGCCAAGGACAAATGTTATATATAACTGCTGAACCAGCTGTATCCGTAGTTACAGATATAGTACGCAGTGATGGAACTCCGTTACGATTTAATCTAGTTACTGGAAATCTACTAGATAACATTCTAGGAGTCCATTGCGAATAAGGTAAAAAATATGGATTCATAATTCATTATTTTATTAGTTTAATAATTAGCAACCACAATTGTTGCATCCACCTTCATATCCGTAGGGATAATTATATCCATATCCTGTAAGTCCTCCATTACATCCATAAGGATTACATGTAATATAAGCAGGTATTGGAGTAGGACGCAACTGATTTACGATGTTAGCAGTTTGAGTAGATTGAGACAAACCTAATTCAAGAGCTGATTTTTCAGCACGTAGTGTATCAATCTTATTCTGCATTTCACGCATTTCAAGTTGACAGAATTTATCGTTAATCATTTGAGTCTGCGCATCTATCTTAGCACCAATTACATTAAACTTACTAGCATTATCTGTCATTAAGTTATTGAAACCACCAGTGATTGCATTCTGCAAAGTATTAGTTTGCTGACAGATAGACAGTCTATTGTCTGCATTCATTTGAGTCAAGTTCAAATTAACAGAGTCGATTGAACGTTGAGTCTGGCAGCAGCAGTTAGCCAATTGAGAAGCTAAGTTAGCATTACCAGAAGTAATAGCATTAATTACTTCACAGCTAGCCAATTTAGTATCACAAGCAATCTGACTTACGCTAGTATTAATAGTATTCAAAGCTGTCTGTACAGCATTAATATCACAATTTAAAGTATTAGACAAAGAACTGATAGCATCTTTGTTACCTTGAATAGCCTGCATTAACAGACTTGTGTTAGTATCGGTATTCAACTGAGAAGCAAGACGACTAGCATCATCACTACCTCTACCAAAACCGTTACCTCCAAAACCGCCCCAGCAGAAGAAGATTAGGATGATCCAAATCCACCACCAACCGCCGTTTCCACCGAAACCGCCGTTGTTCATCATAGCCATAAGAGCAGCAGGGTCCATATTACCTTTGTTTGCATTCTGCAAAAGTGCAGCTACACCTGGATCTATACCAGCGTTTTGTACTAAAATTTTTTCAGGTTCGTACATAGTTCTCATAAATTTTGATTAAATTAATATCTTGATATTCTTCTTTCATACATAGGTTCATATCTATGCATTCTTTCCTCTTCACGTTCACGATCTAAATATTCATCGTCTTCGTCATAGTCATAACCGTAGCGAGTCATTCTTCCTCCTCTACCTCTTCCACGTCCTCTACCACCACGAGCATAACGATACTCATGCTCTTCATCTTCATCGTCTTCAAGCATTAACATCGTCTTAGCTTCTTTGCGCAATTTATCACACATAATATAGCAATAGTAATACCACATCTTTCCTTCTTCTATATCTTTGTCATTCAACCAGGCTTTTGCTAGTTCTACAAAGTATTTAATGTGATCACTGCTTGTCATAGTAACAACTGCACGATAATAGTCGGAACGTATCATATTGAGAGCAACGTACCA
>CALEBD010000114.1 GCA_937944945.1 uncultured Clostridium sp.
CGACATTTACACGAAATGCTCTTTTATTTTGTTTTGATAAATAACTGCAAAGATGGCATGCTCCTGCAGAAACGCCATAATTATTTGTAAAATATAAGTCTTTTTCCATAAAAAAATCAAGTACTCCAGCGGCATAAACACCTCTCATACCGCCTCCTTCCACCACAAGACCTGCTTTAATCACTTCTACCCCTTCTTTCTAATTTATGTATATTTATATATTATAACAAAGATTTTGTATATTACTACCATAGAAGTTTTATTTATTATATGTTATCTTATTTATGGAGGTGGATTATGGATAAAAAATTAGTAGAAGTCGTAGCAGCAGTTATTGAAAATGAAAACAATGAAATATTATGTGCCCTTAGATCCCCTATAATGGTTCTTCCTAATATGTGGGAGTTTCCTGGAGGTAAGATTGAAAAAGGTGAAAGTGAGCATGAGGCTATCGAGCGCGAAATAAAAGAAGAATTAAAATGCTCAGTTAAAGCTACTGAAATCATCGGTAAAAATATACATGAATATGAAAATATCATAGTTAGTTTAACTGCACTAAAATGTATTTTAGTAGAAGGAGAACCTATAGCAGATGAACATTCTAAGTTGATTTATCTAAAAAAAGAAAATTTAAAATCACTTGTTTGGGCCCCTGCAGATATACCACTAGTAGATAAAGTTATAAATTCAAATAAATAAAGGTCAGTTTATTTTAAACTGACCTTTATTTTATCTCTATACATTTAAATTTCTTATAACTAATAAATATCCATCTTCTACTGTTATATTACATTCATCTTCTAACATAACATTTGAAATCCCTAGTGGTGATAAATATGAAACCCTAGCTTTGTTTAGAGGATATTCTAATTTTTCTAAAGTTACATTAATAGCATCTTGCTTAAGCGCTAATATAGAAAGTGTATCCCCTTTTTTTCCTTTTATGACTTTTGTATTATTGTGTATAATAAACATCTCTTCTTCACTAGTCAATATTTTAGGTTCAATATCCATTTCTAATACATAATACATAAGCCCTATGTTAGATAATGCATGGTCTATACGACCGCCTAAAGCTCCAATAAAATGTATTTCTGTAGCATTTAATGTTTTTGCTAAATATATGCATATTTCTGCGTCTGTTTCATCTTTATGAGTTGGAAACTTTTTAAATATTATATTTTTATCTTCATAATATTTTATTAATTTATCATTAATAGAATCCAAATCACCTATAACATAATTCGGTAGTATATCCATTTTGTATAAGTGATTACATCCACCATCTGCACCTATAATATAATCGTAGTTTTGATTTTTAATTATATTTTTTGTTTTATTGTAGTCGTTGATACTTCCATTTAATACTATACAAACTTTCACTTTTAATCACCCTACTTACTAGCATTTTCTCTAAGTGATTTAACAGCTTCGTCTATATCACCTGCATTAAATATAGCAGAACCAGCTACGATTACATTAGCACCAGCATTTACAACTTCAGATATATTTGATGGCTTAACTCCTCCATCTACTTCTATATCTATATCAAGTCCCATTTCATCAATTAATGCTCTTAATTCTTTTATCTTTTTTGTTACTACTGGTATATATGATTGTCCACCAAATCCTGGATTTACAGACATTAAAAGTACCATATCTACATCTTCTAATACGTATTTTATAGTTTCTATCGGTGTAGCAGGATTTAAAGCAACTCCCGCTTTTACTCCATGTGATTTTATATTTTGAATAGTTCTGTGAAGATGTGTACACGCTTCTTGATGAACTACTATTATATCACATCCAGCATCTGCAAATTCTTTTATATAGTTGTCTGGATTTTCTATCATAAGATGTGCATCAAATACCATGTTGACATCTTTTCTTAGCGATTTAACTATAGCCGGTCCTAAAGTTATATTTGGCACAAAATGCCCATCCATAACATCTATATGTAGATATTCACACCCTGCTTTCTCTACTTTTTTTACGTCTTCTAGTAACCTTGCAAAATCCGCTGATAAAATCGATGGTGCTAATTTAATCATATCTAATATCTCCTCTTCCCTTGTCTAATTTCATTTAATAATTGTATATAACTTTCATATCTTTCTTTTGGTATTTCTCCATTTTCGACAGCTTCTTTAACTGCACAATTTGGTTCATTCTGATGTATACATCTTGATCCAAATTTACAATCATCGTAATTGTCAAATTCGATAAAATAGTCTTTTAAGTCTACATCTTCTATATCGTCAAGTGTTAAAGAACTGAACCCTGGAGTATCTGCAACCATACCACCAAACTCTAATTCAAATAATTCAGCATGTCTTGTTGTATGTTTACCTCTTTTTATCTTATCACTGACATCACCAGTTTTTAGCTTAAAGTTCTTATCTATTTCGTTTAATAAACTAGATTTTCCTACTCCTGATGGTCCTGCAAAAACAACTGTATTATCTTTTAATTCTTCTTTTACTTTGTCGATATTTTTCTTTTCTAAATTACTAACCCCTATAACCTTATATCCACAAGGTTCATAGATATTTTTTATTTTTTCAAAAGTATTGTCATCATCTAAATCTATTTTTGTAAATATTATTACAATTTCTAAATTTTCTCTCTCTGCAAGAACTATAAATCTATCTAATAAAGATAAATGAGGCGTTGGATTTTTAACAGCAAATACTATTAATGCCTTATTTACATTAGCAATAGGAGGTCTAACAAGTTCTGTTTCTCTCTCTGCTATTTCTTCTACTACACCTTTTTTATTTTCTTCATCTACTACACTTATTTTTACAAAATCTCCAACTAAAGGCGTTATTTTATTTTTTCTAAAAATTCCTCTAGCTCTACATTCATACAGACCATTATCTGTATCTACGTAATAAAAGCCTCCAATACCTTTTATTATCCTACCTTCTATCATTAAAGCCCTCCTAAAATTTTTAATTATTTGGTTTAAATACTCCTAAACCCAATAATCACCTTTTCTTATACTAGCATTTTGTTGAGATTCAGTATTCCCACTACTACCATTATTGTCAGTATTACCACTATCTCCTGGGTTATTTGGGTTATTATTATCTCCTGGATTATCTGTATTACTGTCATTATTATCTCCTGAGTTATCTGAATTATTGTTATCTCCTGAGTTATTTTGATTATTGTCGTCTGGTTTAGTTGTATTATCTTCTGGTTTTTTACCTTTACTTATAACTAAATCAACTGTTGTATTTTGCATTACGCCATTTGTTCCAGAAGAAGGATTTTGCCAAATTACAACTCCTTCTTCATACGAATCGCTGTATTCATAACTTCTAGAACCAACTTTTAAATTATTTGATTCTATAAGTTTTTTAGCTTTTTCATATGACATACCTACACAATTTGGTACAGTTGCAGCCTTTCCACCTAAACTTACAACTACATTTATAGTATCTCCAGTTTGTACTTTTCCCATTTGTGGACTTTGAGATATTATATATCCAGCCTTAACCTCTGTATTGTATTCTTCTGTAGTTTGTATGTTTAATCCTAATTTAGCTGCTTGCTTATTAGCATCATCAATTGATATTCCAACAAAATTAGGCACATCAAAAGATTCTACTTGACCGTTGTTACTTGTATTGTTATTAAGGAAAGCATTTATAGCTAGCTTACCTCCAAATAACGCTACTACAACAACTGCTAAAGCTATAACTCCTATTATTATTTTTTTAGTGTTGTTGCGTTTTTTCTTTTTGGCTTTCTTGCTTACATTATTTTTATTACTTTTTCTTACTGGCTTTTGCTCTTCGTAATAATCTTCTTCATCTTCGTATTCATCTGAATAGTCTTCTAAATCTTCTTCATAATAGTTTCTATTTGTGTTATATCTTTTAGATTTTGCAAGTAATTTATCTTGATCTATTTTTTGAGTCACATAATTGTCGTACTCTTTTATAAAATCTAAATCTATATTTTTTTCTATGTAATCTATATCTTCTATTACTTCTTCTGCACTTTGGTATCTATCTTCAGGAGATTTTTCAGTCATCTTGCTTATTAAAGTTCTTATGCTGTGAGGTATTTTAGTCTTTTCTTCTTGTGTAAATTCAATTTCTTCATTTATATGTTGAAGTGCAATTGAAATTGGG
>CALEBD010000115.1 GCA_937944945.1 uncultured Clostridium sp.
TTTAATACATAAAATCATAAAGATTGGGCAGTGAAAATATTGAAATTTAGTCAGATTTGTGGTATAATACCTAGATGCGTTAGAATCACAATGGTTTTATTTTTAATTATTGAGAGGTGAAAAGTGAATGCCATATCCTGTCACGATAGGTAAGAGAAAGAGAATGAGCTTTTCTAAAATAAAGGAAATAGCTGATTTACCAAATCTTATAGAAATACAAGTAGATTCTTATAAGTGGTTTTTAGAAGAAGGTTTAAAAGAAGTTTTTAATGATATTTCTCCAATTGAGGATTATACAGGTAATTTAATATTAGAGTTCGTAGATTACTCTCTAGATGATAAGCCTAAATATGACATTGAAGAATGTAAAGAAAGAGATGCTACATATTGTGCGCCTCTAAAAGTAAAAGTAAGACTTATTAATAAAGAAACTGGAGAAATAAAAGAACAAGAAGTATTTATGGGAGACTTCCCGCTAATGACAGAGAGAGGGACTTTCGTAATAAACGGAGCGGAAAGAGTTATCGTAAGTCAATTAGTTAGATCACCTGGTGTATATTATGCTCTAGAAAGAGATAAAACTGGTAAAAAACTAATATCTTCTACTGTTATACCTAATAGAGGTGCTTGGTTAGAATATGAAACTGATTCTAACGACGTTATTTCTGTTAGAGTGGATAGAACAAGAAAACAACCAGTTACAGTATTATTAAGAGCTTTAGGAATAGGAACAAATGCTGAAATAATAGAACTTTTAGGTGAAGATGAAAGACTAATGGCAACATTAGAAAAAGACAACACTACAAATGTTGAGGAAGGTTTAGTTGAAATTTATAAAAAATTAAGACCAGGCGAACCACCAACAGTTGAAAGTGCATCTTCATTAATCAATGCATTGTTCTTTGATGCAAAAAGATACGATTTAGCAAAAGTAGGTAGATATAAATTCAATAAAAAACTTGCTTTAGCTTATAGAATAATGAATAGAGTAGCTTATGACGATATAATCAACCCAGAAACTGGAGAAGTTTTCGTAAAAGCTGATGAAAAAATAAGTTATGATGATGCTTGGAAGATACAAAATTCAGGTATTAACACAGTTACTATAAAAACTGACGAAGATAAAAAAGTCAAAGTAATAGGAAATAACTTTGTTGATATAAAAGCACATATAGATTTTGATATAGATGATTTAAATATAAAAGAAAAAGTTCACTATCCAACATTAAAAGAAATTTTAGATGAATATAGTGATGAAGAAGAAATAAAAGAAAGCATTAAAATAAGAAGAAAAGAATTAATTCCTAAACATATATTATTAGACGACATAATTGCGTCTATAAGTTATGAATTCAACCTATTCTTCGGTATAGGAAACATAGATGATATAGATCATTTAGGTAACAGAAGAATAAGATCAGTTGGGGAATTATTACAAAACCAAGTTAGAATTGGTCTTTCAAGAATGGAAAGAGTTATAAGAGAAAGAATGACTGTTCAAGACATGGAAGCTATAACTCCACAAGCATTAGTGAACATAAGACCAGTTTCAGCAGCTATCAAAGAATTCTTTGGTAGTTCACAGTTATCTCAGTTCATGGACCAAACTAACCCATTATCTGAGTTAACACATAAAAGAAGATTATCAGCATTAGGACCAGGAGGTCTTTCAAGAGAAAGAGCTGGATTCGAAGTGCGTGACGTTCATCATTCTCACTACGGTAGAATGTGTCCGATAGAGACTCCAGAGGGACCAAATATCGGTCTTATAAACTCACTGAGTACTTATGCTAAAATAAATGAGTATGGATTCATCGAATCTCCTTACAGAAAATATGATAAAGAAACAGGAAAAATGACAGATGAGATACATTATCTTACTGCAGATGAAGAAGATTTATTCATAAGAGTGCAAGCAAATGAACCATTAAATGAAGATGGTAGCTTCATAAACTCAAAGGTTGTATGTAGAACTGTAAATGGTACAGTTGAACTTGTTCCAACTGAAAGAGTTGACTTCATGGATATATCTCCTAAACAAGTTGTATCTATAGCAACTGCTATGATACCATTCCTTGAAAATGACGATGCCAATAGAGCCCTAATGGGAGCCAACATGCAACGTCAAGCAGTGCCTCTAATGAGAAGAGAAGCACCAATCATAGGTACAGGAGTTGAGTACAGAGCTGCAAAAGACTCTGGTGCTGTTGTTGTTGCTAAAAACAGTGGTATAGCTGAAAGAGTAACAGCTGATGAAATAGTAATCAAAAGAGAAGACGGAAATAGAGATAGATATAAATTACTTAAATTCAAGCGTTCAAACCACGGTACTTGTATAAACCAAACACCTATCATAAACAAAGGTGAAGAGGTTAAAGTAGGTGATGTTATAGCCGATGGTCCAGCTACAGATTTAGGTGAAATAGCATTAGGTAGAAACTGCTTAATCGCGTTTATGACTTGGGAAGGTTATAACTACGAGGATGCCGTTTTAATTAATGAAAGACTTGTAAAAGAAGATAGATTATCAACTATTCATATAGAAGAATATGAATGTGAAGCTAGAGATACAAAACTAGGACCAGAAGAAATAACTAAAGATATACCAAACGTTGGTGAAAGTGCAATCAAAAACTTAGACGACAGAGGTATAATCAGAATAGGTGCTGAAGTAGATTCAGGAGATATATTAGTTGGTAAAGTAACTCCAAAAGGAGAAACTGAACTTACTGCTGAAGAAAGATTACTTCGTGCAATTTTCGGTGAAAAAGCTAGAGAAGTTAGAGATACATCTCTAAAAGTACCTCATGGTGAATCAGGTATAATAGTTGACGTTAAAGTCTTTACAAGAGAAAATGGTGATGATTTATCACCAGGTGTAAACGAATTAGTTAGATGTTATATAGCTAAGAAGAGAAAAATAAAAGTCGGAGATAAAATGGCCGGACGTCATGGTAACAAAGGGGTTATCTCAAGAGTATTACCAGAAGAAGACATGCCATTTATGGAAGACGGAACACCTATGGATATAGTTCTGAATCCACAAGGTATACCATCTCGTATGAATATCGGTCAGGTACTTGAAATGCACTTAGGACTTGCTGCTAAGAAATTAGGATGGCATGTTGCTACATCAGTATTTGATGGTGCAAAAGAAACTGATATAATGGATGCTTTAGAAGAAGCAGGTTACCCAAGAGACGGTAAATTAACATTATATGATGGTAGAACAGGTGACACATTTGATAACAGAATAACAGTAGGATACATGTACTACTTAAAACTACATCACTTAGTTGATGAAAAATTACATGCAAGAAGTACAGGACCATACTCACTAGTAACTCAACAACCACTTGGTGGTAAGGCACAATTCGGTGGACAAAGATTCGGTGAGATGGAGGTTTGGGCTCTAGAAGCATACGGAGCTGCACACATACTTCAAGAAATACTTACTGTTAAATCAGACGACGTAGTAGGTCGTGTAAGAACTTATGAAGCAATAGTTAAAGGTGAAAACATTCCTGAACCAGGAATACCTGAATCATTCAAAGTTCTTATAAAAGAACTTCAAAGTTTAGGATTAGACATAAAGCTATACTCAGAAGATAACAAGGAATTAGAATTAAAAGAAAATATAGAAGACGGCATAGATTTTAATTTTGATTCTGGAAAAGAAGATGCTGTAGATGAAAATGACTTAAATGATGGATATATAGAAGAAGACGGAGAAGAACTTGGGGAAGATATGCTATTAGACGACATAGACGGAATGCTAGATGAGGACGAAATACTAATAGATGATACAGACTTAGGTGAAGATGACTTGCTAGAAGACCAAGATATGCTAGATGAGTAAAATAATTAAATAGTTTCAAAAAGGATTTTACACAGACAAAATGGAATTGCACAGCAGTGTATTGAGCAAAAATCCTTAAGAAACAAGAAAAAATAGAAGTCAAGGGGGCTAAAAGCAGTGGATGAACTAGAAATTTTCGATAAAATTAAAATAGGTATTGCATCAGACGAAAGAGTAAGAGAATGGTCAAAAGGAGAAGTAAAAAAACCAGAGACTATTAATTATAGAACATTAAAACCAGAAAAAGATGGACTTTTTTGTGAAAGAATATTTGGACCTACAA
>CALEBD010000116.1 GCA_937944945.1 uncultured Clostridium sp.
GGCATATGGTAAAAAAGAGGGGTATTTAATAACAATTTTACAAAAGGCTCAAGATGCATATGGTTACATATCAATAGATGTGATGAATAGAATCTCAGAATTTACAGGAATTAAGGTGGCTAAGATATATGGAGTTGCAACATTTTATGCTCAATTTAGATTACAACCTATAGGAAAATATTTAATTATGCTTTGTCAAGGAACTGCATGTCATGTAAATGGTTCTGAAATGATATCTCAAGTAATAAGCGAACAATTAAATATAAAAGATGGAGAAACAACAGAAGATGGTTTATTTACTTTAAATCAAGTTTCATGTTTAGGATGTTGTTCACTTGCTCCTGTTATGATGATTAAAACTGAAGATAATGATGAAACATATGGAAATTTAACAAAAGATTCAGTTATAGAAATATTAAATCAAATCAAAGAAAAAGAAGAAAAATCTGAAGGGGAAATAATAGCTTAATAATCAAAAGGAGAAGTATCGATGAGGATAGTAGTAGGTCAAGGGAGCTGCGGGATAGCAACAGGTGCAAAAAAAGTAGCTAACAGGTTTGAAGAAATATTAGGGGAAAAGAATATAGATATAAATGTAGATATTACAGGATGTATAGGGACATGCTTTTTAGAGCCGATAGTAGATATTTATGAAGATGCAAAAGATGAACCAACAAGATATGTAAAAGTTAAGCCAGAAGATGTAGTTGAAATTATTGAAAGTCATATTGAAGGTGGAAAAGCTGTAGAGTCTAAGGAGATTTCTGAGGAAAATAAAAAGCTAATGGAAAAACAAAAGAGAATAGTACTTAGAAATTGTGGATGTATAAATCCTGAAGAAATCGATGAATACATAGCAAGAGATGGATATAAAGCAACTAAAAAAGTTTTGACTAGTATGACAGATGAAGAAGTTATAGATGTGATTAAGATATCTGGGCTTCGTGGACGTGGAGGGGCAGGTTTTCCAACATGGTTTAAGTGGAATGCAGCAAGACAAAACAAAGCAGAACAAAAATACATTGTATGTAATGCTGATGAGGGAGACCCAGGAGCATTCATGGATAGGGCAGTTCTTGAGGGAGACCCACATTCACTTCTTGAAGGGATGACAATCGGTGGATATGCAATGGGTGCAAATGAAGGTGTAATTTATGTTCGTGCTGAATATCCTCTAGCAATAAAGAGATTAAAAATAGCCATAGCACAAGCAAAAGAAAGAGGGTATTTAGGAAAAAATATATTTGGAAGTGGATTTGACTTTGATATTAGGATTAAAGAAGGTGCAGGAGCATTTGTATGTGGTGAAGAAACTGCACTTATAGCATCATTAGAAGGCGAAAGAGGAATGCCAAGACTTAAACCGCCATTTCCAGCACAAAAAGGGTATTGGCAAAAACCTACTAATATAAATAATGTTGAAACTTATGCTAATGTGGCATGGATAATACTAAATGGAGGGGAAACTTTTGGCTCACTGGGAACAAAAACGAGCAACGGGACAAAAGTATTTGCACTAGCAGGTAAAATCAAAAAAGGCGGTCTTATTGAAGTACCAATGGGATTATCATTAAGAGAAGTAATATATGATATCGGTGGTGGTATCAAAGAAGACAAAGAATTTAAAGCTGTTCAAATGGGTGGACCATCAGGCGGATGTATTCCAGCTAGCTTAATAGATACGCCGGTAGATTATGAAAATATAAATAAAACAGGAGCTATAGTAGGTTCTGGTGGAATGATAGTTATGGATGAAACGACTTGCATGGTCGATATGGCTAGATATTTCTTAGATTTCACAAGAAAAGAATCTTGTGGTAAATGTAACTATTGCAGAATAGGCACAAAGAGAATGCTTGAAATATTAGAAAGAATAACAAATGGCCAAGGCAAAGATGGGGATATAGAATTATTAGAAGAATTAGCATATAAGGTTAAAGATGGTGCTATGTGTGGTTTAGGACAGACAGCTCCAAATCCAGTTATAACAACATTAAAATACTTCAGACATGAATATGAAGATCATATATATAACAAGAGATGTACTGCTAAAGCATGTAAATCATTAATAAGCTATGACATAGTTGAAGATAGTTGTAGAGGATGTGGGGCATGTAAGAGAAAATGTCCAGTATCAGCTATTAGCGGGAACAAAAAAGAAGCTCATATAATAGATAAAAATATCTGTATTAAATGTGGTAAATGTATGGAAACATGTAAATTTGATGCAATTGAAATAAATTAGAAAGGTTAGAAATATGAATAAAATAAGATTAAATATAGATGACAGAGAAGTTTTAGGTCTTCCAGGACAGACTATTTTGGAAGTTGCAAAAGAAAATAACATATTTATTCCTACACTTTGTTATGATGAGAGAGCTGAGATATATGGTTCATGTGGAATTTGTGTAGTTGAAGTAGAAGGTAGCCCAAAATTATTTAAAGCATGTGCAACTGAAATAGCACAAAATATGATAATAAAAACTGATACAGAGAGAGTCAGAGAATCTAGAAAAACAAATTTAGAATTATTACTATCAAATCACAATGGAGATTGTAAGGCTCCTTGTTCTCTAGGATGTCCAGCAAATACTGATTGCCAAGGATATGTAGGGCTAATTGCTAATGGACTTCACAAGGCAGCTTTAAAATTAGTAAAAGATAAGATACCTCTACCAGCATCAATAGGAAGAGTCTGTCCACACCCTTGTGAATCAGACTGTAGAAGGGGATTAGTTGAAGAATCAATATCAATAAAAGAATTAAAGAGATTTGTTGGAGATAGAGATTTAAACTCAGATGATCCATATATACCAGAAATATCAAAACCAACAGGTAAGAGCGTTGCAATAATAGGTGGCGGACCTGCAGGTTTATCAGCGAGTTATTTCCTTGCACAAAAAGGGCATGATGTTACTATAATAGATGCAATGCCTAAATTAGGGGGGATGCTTCGTTATGGAATACCTGAATACAGATTGCCAAAAGAAATACTACAAAAGGAAATAGATTTAATAGCTAAAATGGGTGTTAAGATGCAAACTAACACAAAAGTTGGTGTAGATTTATCATTTGAAGCTATAAAAAATAAATATGATGCAGTACTTATGACAATTGGTGCATGGTCATCAATAGGACTAAACTGCAAAGGTTCTGACATACCTGGTGTTATGGGTGGTATAGACTTCCTTGAAAAAATCGCGAAAAGCAAAACTATAAATTTAGGTGAAAGTGTTGCTGTAGTCGGCGGTGGTAATGTTGCAATGGATGCATGTAGAACTGCTGTCAGAATGGGTGCAAAAAAAGTCTACAACATATATAGAAGAACAATAAAAGAAATGCCAGCAGATGAGATGGAAATAAGAGAAGCACAAGAAGAAGGGGTTAGATTTGAAAATTTAACTAATCCAATCGGCATAATTCCTGGTGAAGATGGCAGAGTAAGTAAAATAGAACTTCAAGTTATGAAACTTGGCGAACCTGACGAGAGAGGCAGAAGAAGACCAGTTCCTGTTGAAGGTCAAACAAAAGTTTTAGATGTAGATACAGTTATAATAGCAATAGGTCAACAAGTAGATTCTAAGTTATTTGATGGAATTGAGAAAACAAGAAAAAATTCATTAGTATATGACCCATCTACTTATATGACTGCAACTAAAGGTGTATTTGCATGTGGGGATTGTGGTAATGATAAAGTTTCTATAGCAGTAGAATCAATAGCAGATGCAAAAAAAGCGGCAGAGTCTATAGATGCATATTTATATGGTAAAGAATTAAAATATAAAAAGCCTTATGTCCATGAAAGACATGATTTAACAGAATTATCTTTTGAAGATAGAGAAAGAAAATATAGACCTAAAATTAAAGAATATGGTCCAAAAGAAAGAAAAGAGCACTTCCTTGAGATAACTGAAGGTCTTACAGAAGAACAAGCTAAAGATGAAGCTAGAAGATGTTTAGAATGTGGATGTCAAAAATTCCATGAATGTAAATTAATAGATTACGCTAATATTTACAAAGTTGAGCCAGAAAGATTTGAAGGTGAAAAAGTAATTTTACCAATAGAAGATAGTCATCCATACATATTAAGGGATATGAATAAATGTATCTTATGCGGATTATGTGTAAGAACATGTGATGAGGTTATGGGTGTTGGAGCATTAGGTCTTGTTTCAAGAGGTTTTGATACAGAGGTTAAGCCAGCTTTAGAACAAGGTCTAGAAGAAACATCTTGTATATCTTGTGGTCAATGTGTGTCAGTTTGTCCAACAGGTGCACTACAAGAAAAAACTAACTTAAAGAAAAATGTACCTCTTCAAAAAGAAACTACTGTCACTACATGTTCATATTGCTCAGTTGGATGCAAAATAGAATTAAAGACATATGGAAATCTTCTTATAAAATCAGAACCAAATAAAGAAGGTCATGTAAATGAAGGATTGATATGCGGTAGAGGGAAGTGGGCATTTGACAGTGCAATAGATGACGACAGACTTAAAAAACCATATATTAAAATAAACGGAAAATTAGAAGAATGTAAATATAGAGATGCACTTACTATAATAGCTAAAAAAGTAGAAGTTATAAGAAGTAAATTTGGCAAAGATGCAGTAGCTATATCTATATCTGATAGATATACCAATGAAGAAGCTTATGCGATTAAAAAATTAGCAGATCAATTAAATGTAAAAACACTGTGCTTTAATCATAGAAAAAGCGGACTTGAAAAAGTATTGGGAGTTAATGCATCTCCAAACAGCATGGATGAATTACTGGCAACAGATGTTATATTAGCTATAGGATTTAAACCAGAAAACAATCCTATACTTGGTATAAAATTAAAGAAAGCTGCTAAAAATGGAGCAAAATTACTATTTATAAATCCAAGTGAATATAAAATATCAAACTATGGATTTGATGCAAAAACTGTATATACAAGTAACGAAATATCAAAAATAAAAGAAATAGCAAAAGCTTTAATAGATATGGGTAAAACTTCTGATATAGAAGGCTTTGATGCATTTAAATCATCACTTGAAAATATAGAAGTATCGGATGAAATAAGAGAAATTGCACAGATATATGCAGATGCCAAAAAAGCTATGATAGTATTCCAACAAAATATGGTTAGTACAGATATAGCTAGTTTAATAGGGGAAATAGCTATTCTTTCAGGTCATATAGGCTCTCCAAGAGATGGTATATTACAAGTTAAACCTAAGTGTAACTCTCAAGGATTAATAGATCTTGGAGTAACAGATGGCAGAGAAGCATTAAATGGTGTAAAAGGTCTATTATGTTTTGGAGAAGACCCAGATGTCGATTTATCATCACTAGAATTCTTGATGGTATCTGATACTCATATGACAAAAACTGCACTAAGTGCAGATGTTGTCCTTCCTGCGACAAGTTTTGCTAGTACATTTGGTACATTTACTAATACAGAAAGAAGACTACAGAGAGTAAGCCCAGCTATGAGAGAAAATGTAGAAGTTCCTAACTGGAAGATACCAACAATACTTTCAAAAATATATGAAAAAGATTTTGGATTTAAATGTATAGATGATATAAGATTAGAATTAAATGATGTCAATGAATTGTATAGAGAGGGAAATGTCGGACAATTACTAGGTGGTATATTAAAACCAAATAAACCAAAATTTGTATACATACCAGATGGACTGATGGTAACACCTTTAAAATCAACAGATAATTTAATGAATAAAATCAATGAAGAAATATTTAAAGGCTTGATATAGCAAACAAATATTGACTTTATGGAAATTATGTACAATAATAAATATGTGAGTTGATTTTTTAGGAGAATTTGAAAGCCTAGGAAAATCTTCCTTGAAACATATCAAATTTATTATTAGTTTGATGTGGTGTAAAAAAGCCCTAAAATGCAATATCTTTATATAAAATAACATTACTTAGATTTTTTATCTAAGTAATGTTATTTTTTTTCAGAAAAATACTTGACCTTGACGTTACGTAAATTTATATAATCTAACTATAATCAATAAATCAAAATTTTAAGGAGGAAAATATATGGAGTATTCTATAAAGGATTTAAGTGAAATAGCAGGTATAACTACTAGAACTTTGAGATACTATGATGAAATAG
>CALEBD010000117.1 GCA_937944945.1 uncultured Clostridium sp.
CAGTTCTTAGACAGGACCACTTCAAATACGATGAAGATACTGTTTTAGATGTTGTTATGATGGGTCATGCCAGATTATATGAAATAATGAGAGAAAAAGACGCATTATACATGAAAGAAGACTTCACAGAAGAAGATGGTATAAAAGCTGCAGAACTTGAAGGAGAGTTCGCTGAACTTGATGGATGGGATGCAGAAACTAATGCAGAAAAAATATTAATGGGTCTTGGAATAGACAAAGACTTACACTACAAACAAATGAAAGAATTAGAAGGTGGAGAAAAAGTTAAAGTATTACTTGCTCAAGCATTATTTGGTAAGCCAGAAATACTACTTCTTGACGAACCTACTAACCACTTAGATTTCAAATCAATCGAATGGTTAAACAACTTCATAATGGAACTTGAAGATTCTATCGTAATAGTTGTATCACATGATAGACACTTCTTAAACCAAATATGTACTCATATAGTTGACGTTGACTTCGGACAAATCAAAATATACGTAGGTAACTACGATTTCTGGTATGAATCAAGTCAATTAGCACTACAACTTATGAAAGATCAAAACAAAAAAGCTGAAGAAAAAATAGCTCAATTAAAAGAGTTCATCGCAAGATTCAGCTCAAATGCTTCTAAAGCAAAACAAGCGACTTCAAGAAAGAAACAACTTGAAAAATTAGAAGTAACAGAAATACAACCTTCAAGAAGAAGATATCCATACGTTGGATTTACTCCAGAACGTGAAATAGGAAACGAAGTATTAGAAGTTGAAGGATTAACTAAAACTATAGACGGTGTTAAAGTTTTAGACAACGTAACTTTCAGATTAGATAGAGATGATAAAGTTGCTTTCATGGGAGATGAAATGGCTATAACTGCATTATTCAACATAATAATGGGTGTTGATACTCCAGATAGCGGTACATTCAAATGGGGTGTTACAACTTCTCAAAGTTATCTTCCTAAAAACCACAATGACTTCTTTGACGGTGTAGAATATTCACTAGTTGACTGGTTAAGACAATACTCTGAAGAAAAAAGTGAAAGTTTCATAAGAGGATTCTTAGGTAGAATGCTATTCGGTGGAGAAGAAGCATTAAAACAAGCTCACGTTTTATCAGGAGGAGAAAAAGTTAGATGTATGTTCTCTAGACTGATGCTTTCAAACGCTAACGTATTAGTTTTAGACGACCCAACTAACCACTTAGACTTAGAGTCTATAACATCAGTAAATAAAGGGTTAGAAAAATTCCCTGGAGTATTATTATTCTCTTCTCATGACCACGAGATGATACAAACTCTTGCAAACAGAATAATAGAAATAACTCCAAACGGAATAATGGATAGAAAAACTACTTTAGAAGATTATTTAGAAAATAAAGATATACAAGCTCAATTAAAGAAAATGTACGCTTAATATTGAGTAGTTGTATGTAATGTAATATAGAATACCTTTTTTAGATTATCAAGCATTATCTAATGTATGAATAAATTTATATATTAGATAATGTGAAATAATTTTAAAAGAGGTATTCTTTTTTTGTGGAAAAAATTATTCAAAAAATTTAAGTTAGATATTAATATCTATGATAGCTAAGATATTTTCGTAAATGAGCATCATTGAATTGAAATTATATAAAAATTTTAAATATAAAAAGTAAAATCTACTATAATATTGGTAAGTAGATATAAAGGGGATGATTTATTATGAAAAATAATCTGAAAAATGGAGTTATTATAGG
>CALEBD010000118.1 GCA_937944945.1 uncultured Clostridium sp.
AATTCTTACTCATGGTTTACAACTTAGCCCAGTTACACAAGTTCTTATAGAGAAAAGTATAAAAGGTTGGAAAGAAATCGAATATGAAGTAATGAGAGACGGAAACGGAGACTGTATAACTGTTTGTAATATGGAAAATGTGGACCCAGTCGGTGTGCATACGGGAGATAGTATAGTTGTAGCTCCATCTCAAACTTTAAGCGATAAAGAGTACCAATTATTAAGAACAGCTTCAATTGAAATAATAAATGCAATAGAAGTAAAAGGTGGATGTAACGTACAAATAGCACTACATCCTCACAGATTAGAATATGCAATTATAGAAATAAACCCAAGAGTTAGTAGATCTTCAGCATTAGCATCAAAAGCAACTGGTTATCCAATAGCAAAAGTTGCAGCTAAAATAGCTTTAGGATATACATTAGACGAAATAGAAAATGCAGTAACTAAGAAAACAAAGGCTTGTTTTGAACCAACGCTTGATTATGTTGTTGTAAAAATACCAAAATGGCCATTTGATAAATTTAAACAAGCGAACAGAAGACTTGGAACAAAAATGATGGCTACTGGAGAAATAATGAGTATAGGAAGCAACTTTGAAGCTGCTTTATTAAAAGGTATAAGATCTTTAGAAATAGGAAAATACTCATTAATACACAAACCATCTGAACAAAGAACAATAGAAGAATTAAAAGAAAGAGTAGTTATGCCAGATGACGAAAGACTATTCGACTTAGCAGAAATGATAAGAAGAGGATATAGTATCGACATGATAGAAAAAATCACTGGTGTAGATAAATGGTTCTTATATAGAATAGATTGGATAGTTAAACAAGAAGAAAAATTAAAAACTATGAAAATAGAAGATATAAGCAAGGATTATCTAAAAACTCTTAAGAAAAAAGGATTCTCAGATAAAGGTATAGCAGACTTAATGAAAATAAGCCCAGAAAAAGTTTATGAATTAAGATCTTTATATAACATACATGCAGCTTATAAAATGGTTGATACATGTGGTGGAGAATTCGATGCATTATCTCCATACTATTACTCAACTTATGAAGAGTATGATGAAGTTGTAGTAAGTGATAAGAGAAAAATAGTTGTTTTAGGTTCTGGTCCAATAAGAATAGGGCAAGGTATAGAATTTGACTACTGTTCAGTTCACTGTATAAAAGCCTTAAGAAAATTAGGAATAGAAACTATAATAGTAAACAACAACCCAGAAACAGTAAGCACAGACTTCGATACTTCTGACAAATTATACTTTGAACCATTAACAGAAGAAGAAGTATTAAATATAATAGAAAAAGAAAAACCAGAAGGTGTAATATTACAATTCGGTGGGCAAACAGCTATAAAATTAGCTAAATTCCTAGCCGAAAAGAATATACCTATATTAGGAACTGACTTCAACGATATAGATGCAGCAGAAGACAGAGAAAAATTTGATGAATTACTAGAAAAATTAAATATAAATAGACCAAAAGGTATAGCTGTATGGTCTACAGAAGAAGGTGTAAAACACGCTAGCGAAATAGGATATCCAGTTTTAGTTAGACCTTCTTATGTACTTGGTGGTCAAGGTATGGAAATAACTTATAACGAAGCTAAATTAAAAGCTTACCTTGATAGTGCGTTTGAAAGGGATAGTAAAAACCCAGTACTTATAGACAAATATTTAGTTGGTAGAGAAATAGAAGTAGACGCTATATGCGATAAAGAAGATGTATTAATACCAGGAATAATGGAACATTTAGAAAGAGCAGGAGTTCACTCTGGAGACTCTATAACAATGTATCCAAGCCAAAATATATCTGATGATATAAAAGAAAAAATCTTAGACTATACTAAGAAAATAGCATTAGAACTTAATGTTTTAGGTATGGTTAATATACAATTTATCGAATTTAAGGGTGAATTATACATCATAGAAGTTAACCCAAGAGCAAGTAGAACAGTACCATATATAAGTAAAGTTAGTGGGGTGCCAATAGTAGATTTAGCTACAAAATGTATGTTAGGTGCAAAATTAAAAGATCTTGGATATGGAACAGGAATCTACAAAACACCAGACTTAATAGCAGTAAAAGTACCTGTATTCTCAATGTCAAAACTTGCTAGAGTTGATGTAAGTCTTGGACCAGAAATGAAATCAACTGGAGAAGTTTTAGGTGTTGGTGAGACATTAGAAGAAGCATTATACAAAGGATTTACAGCAGCAGGTAAGAAAATGTCAAATGATAGAGGCGTGGTACTTGCAACAGTAAATGACCAAGATAAAGAAGAGTTCTTAGAAATAGCAAAAGACATGAAACGTGTAGGATATACTTTCATGGCGACAGAAGGAACAGCATCACTTCTAAAATCTAATGGAATAGACGCTATAATAGTTAACAAAATAGGAGAAGTTAGACCAAATATACTTGATGTTATAACTAACAACCAAGTTGATATGGTTATAAATACTCCAACAAAAGGTAATGATGCAACTAGAGACGGATTCAGAATAAGAAGATTAGCAACTGAATACTCTATAGATGTTATGACTTCATTAGATACATTAAAAGCATTAGTAAAAGTAAATCAAAAACACATTAAAAAAGAACAATTAAAAGTATATAACTTAGCTGATTAATTATATACTGTTAAATAAAAAGGTTACTGTAACTAGTATTAAATTAGTTTACAGTAACTTTTTTTGTAAAGATAATAAAGCTAAGGTTAATTTAAGGTTTTGGAGTTATTATAATATCAACAGATAGGTAATAAAACTTATTTATACCCAAATAACTAGAAATTAGAATAATTTTTTTGATGATTTTTTTAGTAATAACTCCCTAAAAAAAGAATGTGGCGGCGCATTCTTTTTTTATTTTGCTTATATTTATTTTTACATTTATCTTCTTCTTTTTCTTCTAAGAAGATTTTCAGGATTACAATAAAATCTAGGATTTATATACTCGCCAAATTGTTCGAATGAAATTAAGAATTTTGGAACACCAGCTGATTCTTGTGCTATTTCATCAACTTCAAAATACAAAACAATACCTTTATCAGTTATGTAAAAAGCTTGAGAGTCAGGAATGTCTACAACAGTATTTTCATAAAATAGCTCTGGAGTTTTCGCTATTTCATCATTTACATATTGTGATAATAATGGTAGATAATCAACACCTTCATTAAACAAATCTTTTAAAGTAAGTGAATTTCCATTAAGTAAATCTATATTAAAATGGTATACGTCTTCGTATAGAGGGCCATAATTATCACTAATAGAATCTAAATTTAATACAAAACTTAAAATGTGATTTTTACTAAATGTAATATCAAAAGAAGTACTTACTTGATAAACTCTTTTAGGAAGGGCATTTTCTGCGGCTGTTTTATTATATTGGGCCATTTCTTCATAAAGACCATCTCTAAAAGTATTTATATTAGAATAAACGGTTTTATTTAAATTATCTAAAATTTGTTTGTCTACTTGAAAATATCCGTTTTTTACGTTGTAAAAGACAGGATACGCCAAATCATAATAGAAATATTCTTCTCTACCAAAAATCTCATTATATTGAATATATAGTAGATTATAAATACAGCTTGTGAAATTTGGATTTATTTGATTCATTATAATCCGTTGCAAAAAATCTATTTTAGATTGACTGCAACAATTCACCTCCTAATTAAA
>CALEBD010000119.1 GCA_937944945.1 uncultured Clostridium sp.
CCTGGAGTAATCTATGATGGTGGGGAAGTAAATTCTCTAGAAAACTCCGATACGGAGAGAGTAGGCACACAAAATTAAATACTTATGGTTACTATCCCAGGAACAAGTCCCTATGAGGACAGTTATGTAATAAAGTTCCCAGATGGAGATATCTCATTGGAAAGAAATATATCATCTATATCTACCGATTATCTAATACACACCGTACTTGAAGGAGAAACCATACAGAACATTGCCTTCAAGTACTATGGTGATTCTGGATTTTGGGGAGTGATTGCTGATGCCAATGATATACTCAATCCATTTGAGGACCTTCATGCAGATATGGAGTTAATCATACCAAACTATGGAGGATAGCAAACCGGTTCTCTTAAATGGTAATGGTACACCATATCTTGCAATATTCGATGGTGCAGGATCTCCAATAATGGATATCTTCAATGACCTGCCAATCGGTATGGAGGTAGAGAACTTTAATTACAAGTATACTGAAGGTAAAGGAGACAAAGGTAAGTTTACTATAGTAACTGACTTTGTGGATATAGTAGATCATCCATCTCTGCAATTCAAAATGCCTTTGAAAATACAGTGGGGATGGATATTTAGTGATAGCTCTTTTAAGTCTAGTCCTGTAAGGCTAGTGAATGTAAAAAGTCATCAGATAGAATTTACTCCAGATGGTGTAAGGTTTACCATAGAATTTGCTGATGCAAAGATGTTCTTGGAAGCCGAACCTTCAAAATTTGTGGGTAATAAAACCGAGTACTTGGAGGTATTCAAGGAATTAGCCTTGGGTAAGATGCCTTTAATTGTAACGGATTACTCTCAGAAAGCTGGTACAGCTCTGGTAATAACCGATAATCAACCATGTGATGGCAAAACAGAGCAACGAGAAAAGTAAGCCTTGCTTACCTTGTTATACAAAGATACAAAATAATGAGGAAGTAGATGATGGATTGGTGGGTGTAAAAATACTAGACCTTAGTCCAAGTAATTTAGCCAAACCATATCAGGATCCAGAGAGATATAAATTAAGACCAGTACCAGCAACTTATGCGGAAGGAACCGTTATTGTTGGTTCAGCTA
>CALEBD010000120.1 GCA_937944945.1 uncultured Clostridium sp.
TGAACAAATATAGCTACAACCCTACAATTAGTATTTATTTTAGCTATATATCTTAGATATATATTTTGGAAACTCTCTATTATAATACTCTTTGTCGGGATAGCCATATAATTATCTATTCCATCTGAGTCAAATTGTTTATTTACATCACTTAATGATGTCACAATGCATACATTTTCATCATTTTTTAAGTTATTCCTATGAAAATTAAGTGCATCTTCAGTTGTATTTTTATTATTGAATTTTACATTATAAAGCATAAGATTTACTTCATCCATATCTATACCGATACTATTATAAACTTCTTTAATCAACTCTTTAGAATATGTATCTATACTCAGATTTTTTATATTTTTGTTTTCATATAATCCTTTTAATAAAGCAGATGATAGGGAGCTTTCATGCAAAGGGAAATATCCCCAGATACATTCTTCCTTTACGTATAGTTTTACAAATTTATATACGACTACTCCTGCAAACATCAGAGCATCATACTTTTTTTGTGATTTTTTTACTATTTCAACCGCTTTTAAATAATTGCTATAAACTATAATATCTAAATCTATATCAACTATATTTTTGGCTACAATATCCTTTACAATATTTGCTGTATATAATGGAGCAATTAAAGCAACTTTCATTTTTTCACATCCTCAAATTATATTCCGTATTGCATATTACTTTTTTTAAGATAGATACATGATGATTTACCTGTAGTTTTTAATTTATTTTTTATTTATTTGTTGTTCTAAAAACTGAGCAATAGTCTTTGCCAACAAAATTCGCTTGTCAGAATAAGAGTGGTCTGTATCAATAAACTTTTCAGTCAAATTATTATTATATTTTTTAATCTCACTTGCTAAAATATCGTGATGCAAATATCTTTTGCTCACAACATCTCTACTTGCTATAGTTATCAGTATTTCTTCATTAGATAGAGATTTTGCCTTATCTGGAAGGTTCCACTTATCCCCATTATCAAGACATTCCTGCATCAGTATTTCTGCACTTGTATTGTTTAATGGTACTAGTGCTGTCTTATACATCTCAAATGCCTCGTCTTTTTCTATTTTATTATAATTGCCTATTTTCCCAATAAGCCCAAAATCATATGGACTTATCGCCACAGATGCCTTTATCCTTTTATCACATGCGTAATTTAAAGTTAAGAAACCGCCCATACTATGCCCTATTAAAAATAAATTATTTGTATCTATGTCAAATTCTTTTACTGACTTTTCATCTGTCAAAAAATCAATAGCACTTTTTACATCTTCCATACAATTACTAAATGAAAAACTACCTTTTACACCCCAACTCCCCCTATAATGAAATCGCAGTATATTCATACCACATCGTCTAAGAGCATGAGCTAAATCTATCGGGTCGTCATATCCTGGAAACCCATGCAATAGTATTGCTGTTGGGTGAGGTCCCTTTCCTTGCGGTGTCAACATAACCCCACATAAATCACTACCATGGCTTGTAAAACCTAATTCAATTATATTAGGAAAATTTCTGTAATCTAGCTTCATTTGTTCAATATCTTTTGTAACATAAGCTTTATCAAACATCTTAATCCACCTCTTTTTTATATAATCAATTATGTTTTCTTCATTTACAATATAAATTCCTTTTAGCGATATAATATAAAGTATTTTTCCATTTTTATAGTATGTATGTCTAATAGAATTAAGTTATATCTAATTATACATTATTTGTAAAATTTTAAAAGAGATGTAAATTATCTTCCCATATAAAAAGAGCTCATTTACTAAAGCAAATTGAGCTCTTTTTATTGAAATTATTATTTGTTGATATTTTATTTTTAATTTTATAAATTATATCTATATATATCCCTTATTTTTTAAAAATATAATTTATTATTTCTACGCTTTATATATAGAGTTTCCTTCTTTGAAAGTTTCTAATACTTTTATGTTTCTTATATCGTCTACGTCGACTTTTAATGGATTTTTATCAAGTATTACTAAGTCAGCTAAT
>CALEBD010000121.1 GCA_937944945.1 uncultured Clostridium sp.
TGTAAATGATTATAATTTCCTTAGAATTAAAAAAAGAGTTGTTACTTTGTATATTAATAATACACAGTAAACAACTCTTTAAATTACTTTTATTTGCTATTCATAAATAACTCTTTATTTTTGTATAAGTAGTCTATTCCTGAATAAAGTGTAAATATTGTAGCAATATACATAGCTATTGTTCCAATAAATACTATAGTTTCATTTGAGTAATTAGCTCCTATTAATAATAGTATTATAGCTATCATTTGGCTTGTAGTTTTAATTTTTCCTCCACCACTTGCAGCTATTACTTTTCCATTATCAGCAGCAATTGCTCTTAAAATACTTACCGTAAGTTCTCTTGCAACAATTATTATTACCATCCAACCAGCAACTAAATTATATTCTATCATGCATATTAACGCAGATAAAACTAATAATTTGTCTGCTAATGGATCCATAAACTTCCCAAAATCAGTAACTAGATTGTGTTTTCTAGCTATTCTTCCATCTAAGAAGTCAGTTATAGATGCTAATATAAATATTATGCATGATATTAAAAAGAAATTATTCATTTGTGATAACATAACTATCACAAATACTGGTATAAGGCATATTCTAAGCAATGTCAGCTTATTTGGTAAATTCATCTTCTATTACCCCCATTAGATCATACTCTAAAGCATCAGTTATGATTACATTTACAAATTCCCCTACTTGAAGATTTCTTATAGATTTAACATATACTACTGCATCTATTTCTTCTGCATCGTATATAGTTCTACCTACATACACGTTGTCTTCTATTTGTTCTTCAACTAATACTTCATATTTGTTCCCTACTTTATTATTATTCTTTTCTTCTGATATTCCTTGTTGAATCATCATTAATCTTTCTTGTCTTTCAACTTTTGTCTCTTCATCATGATGATTTGGAAG
Source organism: uncultured Clostridium sp. (assembly GCA_937944945.1). Classification (GTDB taxonomy): domain Bacteria; phylum Bacillota; class Clostridia; order Peptostreptococcales; family Peptostreptococcaceae; genus Intestinibacter. The sequence goes on from CALEBD010000121.1 coordinate 922, forward strand.
TTTATCAGCTGGAGTATCTTCTTCTCTTGAGTAAGTGAATACTCCTAATTTATCAAATTGAGCTTCTTGTATAAATTCTGAAAGCTCATCAAAGTCTTGTTCTGTTTCACCAGGGAAACCTACTATTATACTAGTTCTTAAAGTAGCATCTGGTATATGACTTCTTATCATATTTATTTTAGATAATATATCTTCTTTAGTTGTTTTTCTGTTCATTAATTTTAATACTCTGTTGCTTGCATGTTGTATAGGCATATCAAAGTAGTTACATATATTATCGTATTTTTTGATTACTTTTACTAAGTCTTCTGTTATTGATTCTGGATAAGAATACATAACTCTGATCCATTTTAATCCGTCTATTTGAGCTAATTCTTCTAAAAGATCTGCTAATCTTTCTTCTCCGTATAAATCTAATCCGTATCTAGTAGTATCTTGTGCTATTACTACTAATTCTTTAACTCCGTTTTCTGCAAGTTTTTTAGCTTCTGCTATTACATCTTCCATCTTTCTACTTCTGTATTTTCCTCTTAATTTAGGTATTATACAGTAAGTACATTTATTGTCACATCCTTCACCTATTTTTAAGTAAGCCATATGACTTGGAGTTGATACATATCTTGGTAAGTTTTCATCATATGCAAATTCTATATTATTTAAACTTACTATTTGATGTTTTTCGCTAAGTTCTGCTAATATTTCATCTATATTTTGATAACTACCTGTACCTACTATAGCATCTATTTCTGGTATTTCTTCTTTTAATTCGTCTGCATATCTTTGAGCTAGGCATCCTGTAACTATTAATAATTTTAGATTTCCTGTTTCTTTAAGTTGTGCAAATTCAAGTATAGTTTGGATTGATTCTTGTTTAGCTGATTCTATAAAACCACAAGTGTTTACTAGTATTACATCCGCATCTTCAAAACTACCTGTTAGCTTATATCCTTTCTCATTTAATATACCCATCATTATTTCTGCATCCACTAGGTTTTTCGAACATCCTAGAGATTCTAATGCTATTTTTAACATAAATTACTTGCTCCTTATTTAACTTTCTCTTTTTAAATTTTCTAATTCCTCTTTTGTTATTAAAACTTTACGAGGTTTACTTCCTTCACTCGGTCCAACTATACCTCTTTCTTCCATAGAATCTATAAGTCTTGCCGCTCTATTAAATCCTATTTTGAATTTTCTTTGAAGCATTGATGCCGAACCTTGGTTGTTTGAAACTACAAAATCTATAGCTTCTTCTAAAAACTCATCTACATCGTTGTCTTTTACAGCAACAGGTCTAGATATTGTCTCTATTATTTCTTCTTCGTATTTTACTTCCTCTTGTTCTTGAGATTTTATTTCGTCTATTACTTTTTCTGATTCTTCCTCAGATATAAACGCCCCTTGTATTCTAACTGGTTTTGCTGCACCTAAAGGATAATAAAGCATATCACCTTTTCCAAGTAATTTTTCTGCTCCACCCATATCTAGAATTGCTCTAGAGTCTGTTTGTGAAGAAACTGCAAATGCTATTCTTGATGGTATGTTTGCTTTTATTATACCTGTGATTACATCTACAGAAGGTCTTTGTGTAGCTATAATTAAATGCATACCAGCCGCTCTTGCCATCTGTGCAAGTCTACATATATAATCTTCGACTTCGTTACCACAAGCCATCATTAAGTCGGCTAACTCGTCTATGATTATAACTATTTTGTACATTTTATCTTCACATTTTTTGTTATAACCTGTGATATCTTTTACTCCATTTTCTGCGAATAATTGATATCTTTTGTTCATTTCATTAACTGCCCAGTTTAAAGCATTTGATGCTTTTTTAGGGTCTGTAACTACTGGTGACAATAAATGAGGTATTCCATTATAATGTGCAAGCTCTACTACTTTTGGATCTATTAAAAGAAGTTTTACTTCTTCTGGTGATGATTTATATAGTAGAGATGTTATTATTGTATTTATGCAAACACTCTTACCAGAGCCTGTCGCCCCTGCCACTAGTAAGTGAGGCATTTTTGCTAAATCTGCTATAAGCGGTTTTCCACTTATTTCTTTACCAAGCCCTACAGCCAAGCTAGATGGATTATTTAAAAATTCTTCACTAGTTATAACTTCTTTAAGTCCTACTACTTGAGGCTTGTCGTTTGGAACTTCTATTCCTATTACAGATTTTCCTGGAACTGGAGCTTCTATTCTTATGCTTCTAGCAGCTAAGCTAAGAGCTAAGTCATCAGATAGATTTACGATTTTACTTACTTTTGTTCCTGGTTTTGGAGAGACCTCATATCTAGTTATAGTAGGTCCGAAAGTAGCAAGACAACTATCTATCTCGATATTAAAGTTTTTAAGCGTTTCTTTTACTGCTGCACTTTTATTTTGCTCTTTATATCCATTTTTTCCTATATTATAATTTTTAAGACATTTTATTGAAGGTTTTTTATATTTAGATGTTATATTTGAAACATCTCCTTTTTTAGAATCTGTCT
>CALEBD010000122.1 GCA_937944945.1 uncultured Clostridium sp.
GGGATTGAACCTATATGATCTTCATGACCATGTGTTATAAATAAACCTTTTACTTTATCTTGATTTTCTAATAAATAATTTATAAATTCATAATCATATATAAATCCATATTTAACAACTTCGCTCATACCGTTTCTAAATTGGTCATCTGGCAAAGTTCTAAGTGCTGATACATTTATAAAAGTAAATTTAGGTTGATAAAATGCACCGATTACATTTTTATAAGTTCCTAAATTTATTCCTGTTTTACCACCTATAGATGAATCTACTTGTGCTAAAAGAGTTGTAGGTACTTGTACAAAATCTATTCCTCTCATATATGAAGAGGCAACATATCCTGCTAAATCTCCTATAACACCACCACCTACAGCTATTATAAGTGATTTCCTAGTAAGACCAGCCTTTATCGCATGTTCTAGTATTTTTTGAAAAGTATCAAGGCATTTAGATTCTTCCCCTGCTGGAACTATATATTCACTTACAAATTTAGCTCCTAAAGAATCTATAAATTTATTTAATTGTGTTTTGTATACATTTTCATCTGAAATTACTAGTACCATATCGTAAATTTCATTTATATTTTTATTAGTTGTGCCATTTACTTCATTTAAAGCTTTATTAAAACTTCTATAGCTATCATCAATAAAAATATTGCATACTTTGTTTTTTATTTTTTCCATCCTCTTTCACCCAACCTCTGAATATATGAATTATAATTTCTTTTTACGTCTTCTAAACTACTTCCTCCTATTGTTTCTAAGAAGAATTGACATATAACAAAAGCAACTACATTTTCACACACAACGCTACAAGCCGGAACTGCACAAGTGTCTGAACGCTCTACTGTAGCTTCATAGCGTTCTAATGTATTTATATTTATTGAGTTAAGAGGCTTGTATAGTGTTGGAATTGGCTTCATAGCGCATCTTATTATGACTTCTTCTCCAGTTGTCATTCCACCTTCTATACCACCTAATCTATTTGTAACTCTCTTTATTCCATCTTTTTCATTATATATTATTTCATCCATTACTTGAGAACCTGGAAGTTTTGCTACATCAAATCCTATACCGAATTCGACCCCTTTTATAGCTTGAGTTCCCATTAGATGCATTGCTAATACACCGTCAATTTTTCTATCAAATTGAGTGTATGACCCAAGTCCTGGAATTAAGTTTTTTATTCTAACTTCTACAACCCCACCGATTGTATCTCTTTCACTTTTTATTTCGTCTATTTGTGCAATCATCTTAGCTTCTACTTCTTTATTTGCACATCTAACTTCTGAATTATCTACATTATTTTTTATATAATCAAAATCATATATATTTTCATCCTTCACATTACCAATTTGTATAACATGAGAGACAAAGTCTATATCGAAATTTTTTAATAGCTGTTTGCAAATCGCTCCTACTGCTACCCTACTTGCTGTTTCTCTTGCTGATGACCTTTCCAGTACATTTCTTGCATCATCAAAATCGTATTTTAAGCAACCGACTAAATCTGCATGACCTGGTCTTACATTGTTTACTTTTCTAGTTTCAAAATCTACTTCATCCATTGGTGCCATATGTTCAGTCCAGTTTTGGTAGTCTTTGTTTTTTACTTCAATTGATATAGGTCCCCCTAGTGTTTTTCTTCCCCTAACACCACCAAGAATATTTACTTTATCACTTTCAATTTTCATTCTGCCACCACGGCCATAACCACATTGACGCTTTTTAAGTTCTAAGTTGATTTCATCAAAGTTTAGTTCTATATTTGATGGCAGTCCATCAATTATAGATATTAA
>CALEBD010000123.1 GCA_937944945.1 uncultured Clostridium sp.
AATAAAATTATTGAAAAATACTCAGACAGTGCAGATGGTTATTACTATCGTGGCGAGTTTTATATAAAATTCGATAAATTTTATTCAGCTATAAAAGATTTTGAAAAAACATTAGAACTAGACAAAAACTATAAAGAAGCATATAGGGGTAAAGGTGTTTGTTATAGTAGACTAGGGGATAATGAACTAGCAATAAAAAATTATAAAAAATCATTGGAAATAGATCCAAGATATGAAGTAGCTTACTATAACTTAGGAGTATCTTATAGCAACTTAAAAGAATACGATAAGGCTATGGAAAGCTACACAAAAGCACTAGAAATAGACGAAAATGATGTTAGTGCCTATTATAATAGAGGAAGAATTCTAGCTTATTTAGGCAGATATAAAGAAGCATTAAAAGATTTTACAAATGCTATAAATCTTGAAAAATACGACGAGAGAATAGTCTACGAAAGAGCAGGACTATATTATTTAATGAAACAATATAAAAACTCACTACTAGACTACAAGACATTTGTAACTTTGGCTCCACATATGAAAGAAGGTTATTTGGGAATGGCGGATTGTTATTGTCAAATGAACCAAATTAATAACGCAATCGAATACTACAATAAATCCATAGAACTAGACCCAGAGTACGAAGAAAGCTACTTTAATCGTTCAGTAGCTTACTTAAAACAAGATAATTTACGCAAGGCCATAAAAGACTTGGACAGAGTTATAATATTAAATCCTAAAAATGGTGAAGCATATTACAACAGAGCACTTGCTTATGGTCAAATGGAAAATCACACAAAAGTAATACGTGATTTCTCAAAAGCGATAAAAATGGGATATAAAGTAGGAAAATCTTACTGCAATAGAGGAAAAGAGTACTCTATAACAGGAAACTTCAAAAAGGCAAAAGATGACTATACTCGCTCTATAGAACATGGTTACGAAAGTTATATTGTTTATATGGGAAGAGGAGCTGCAAACTTAGACTTAGAAGAATATAACGAAGCAATACTTGATTTTAATAAAGCAATTGAGCTTGATAAGAGCCAATTTAAAAATTATTATTATAGAGGTTTGGCTTATTATAAACTTCAGCAATATAAAGAAGCGATAGACGATTTTTCTGTTGCAATAGAAGGAAATCCATCTGACATAAGAGCTTATGAAAAACGTGGGGATGCATATTGCCAAACAGGTGATTATGATAATGCAATAAAGGACTTCTTTATGATAAGTAGATTAGAAGAAAAAAATTAACATAAAAAGCCTAAAACTATATTGTTTAATAGTTTTAGGCTTTATTTTTTTTGTTTGTCTTTGTGCATATAACCTTTTTGAATTTCAAAGATTCCTATAATCAATAAAAATACTCCAAAACATTTTCTTAAGATATCAGATGATAGATATTCTGCTAATGTAGAGCCAAAAAAAGCACCAACTATACCGAATAATACTATCGGAAGAACTAATTCAAAGTCGACGTTTTTCTTTTTAATATGTATGTATAGTGCTGCTATTGTCATAGGAATTGATGATAGTAAGTTGGTACTTTGGGCAATTTTAGGGTCAATACTTGCAAATAATATAAGAGCAGGGATTAGTATTGTTCCTCCACCCATTCCCATTCCGCCGATTATTCCAGCAAAAAATCCTATTATTGCTATTAACATAAATTCCTCCTATTAATAAAAAATCATTCTAATTGCAGATATTATCATAACTATTCCGAAAGCAATTCTCAAAAACTTACCGGTTACTTTGCTCAATAATTTTGCTCCCACGATACCTCCTATTATACTTCCTATGGCGGCTTTACATGTAAGGCCAATGTCATATGTTCCTTTGGAGATATATATTATGGAACTTGTCGTTGTTAAAAATATTATTACAGCTAAGGCTGTAGCATGTGATTTGTGTTCTTCTACTTTTAAAATGTTGTTTAAGATAGGGACTAAAAGAGTACCACCGCCGGAACCGAATAGCCCATTAATAAAACCAGTAAAAGCTCCAATTATAGAATTTTTAATACTAAATGGATTGTTCATATCTTCACCTACCTTGTATTATTATTTGTGATTTTGATAAAACTATGTATAGATGTAAAAATAATAAATTAATTTTGAAATAAATATGGTATTATAAGTATAGATTTTTATAAGAAAGGGGTAAAATAAATGGGAATAAATCAAAAAATAGAAAAAACAGTAGATTGGCTTAGGGAAAAAGTTAAAGAAGCAGGATGCAAAGGATTAGTTGTTGGGGTTTCTGGTGGAATAGACTCAGCTGTAGTTTGTTACCTTATAAAAAAAGCATTTCCAGACAACTCTATAGGGGTAATTATGAGCATCAACAGCAACCCAAAAGACAGGGAAGATGCACTTAAAGTTATAAACGGTTGTGGAATAGATTATATCGATTTAGATTTAACAACTCCACAAGAAATGATATTAAACTCTGTAACTTCAGCTCTTAAAGAAAAGAATTTATATAATGAAGATGGGCTTAGAGCATCAGATTCAAACTTAAGAGCTAGAGTAAGAATGTGTTCTGTTTATACAGTTGCAAACAACCTAGGGTATTTAGTTGTAGGAACAGACAACGCAGCAGAAATACATACTGGATATTTCACAAAATACGGCGATGGAGGAGTAGACTTAGTTCCAATAGCAAACCTTACAAAGGCAGAAGTTTATGAATGGGCTAAGGCACTAGGAGTACACGAAGATGTAATTAATAGAGCTCCATCAGCAGGTTTATGGGAAGGTCAAACAGACGAAAATGAAATGGGAACAACATACAACATGATAGACAAGGTTGTATTAGGCAAAAGAGATGAAGTTCCTCAAAAGGACTTAGACATCATAGATAGATTACATAAAATCAGTGAACATAAAAGACACACAGCACCAAAACCTCCAAGATTCTAATTTACTAAATGGAAGTTTTGTGCTAAAATTTACTTTGCAATAGATTTTGAATAAATCTATAAATGAACGAAATTAAAATTAAGGAGTGAAATTATGGGTCGTATAGGCAATATTATCAATAGAAAAGGTAAACAAGATGCTAAAAGAGCATCAGTATTCACTAAACATGCAAGAGCTATAACTGTTGCAGCTAAAGAAGGTGGAGCTGATCCAGAATACAATGCAGCTTTAAAAACAGCTATAGATAAAGCTAAAGCTGACAATATGCCAAATGATAATATCAAAAGAGCAATAGACAAAGGTGCTGGAGCTGGCGGTGGAGAAGATTACTTCTCAAATACTTACGAAGGATATGGACCAGGTGGGGTTGCTGTTATAGTTGAAACTTTAACTGACAACAAAAACAGAACTGCTGGTAACATAAGATATTACTTCGACAAAAACGGTGGTAACTTAGGAACTACTGGATGCGTTGGTTTCATGTTCGATAGAAAAGGACAAATATTAATAGCTGCTGAAAATGTAAGCGAAGAACAATTAATGGACGACGCTTTAGAAGCTGGAGCAGACGATATAATAACAGAAGAAGATGGATTCGAAGTTGTAACAGCTCCAGAAGATTTCAACGCAGTTAGAGATGCTTTAGTTGAAAAAGGATATGAATTCGTATCTGCTGATATAAAATTAATACCACAAACTACTACAGTTTTAGACAACGAAGGTCAAGTAAAATCTATGGAAAAATTAATAGACTTACTTGAAGAAGATGACGACGTTCAGAACGTTTACCATAACTGGGAAATAACTGAATAGTAGTTACTTCAACGGTTTCATAAAAATACAATGATGATATACGTTGAAAAAGAGGTCTAATTAAGATATACGTTAAAAAATTAGTGTATTTTGATAAAGATATACAACAGTCTAATTACGATATACAAAAACACCTTTTAATTATGATGTACAAGTCTTTAATAATGACATACATGATATTAGGAGGTGTTTATTTTGTTGTTAAAAAACATAATAAAAGAATATATTTACGATATTCAATGCAGAAATTACACTAAAAGAACAATCAAAGGTTATACTAATAACTTACTTAAATGGTGTAAATATTGCCAAGAGGAATTGAACTTAAATGAATTAGAGGAAATCAATCACTTGCATATTAAAAAATATCTTACACTATTGAAAAATAAAGGATTGAGCGAAAGTTATATTAATACTATATTGAAGAATATTAGGTCATTCTATAAATATTGTTACAAAGAGGAATATTGTATAAATGTATCATTAAAGGTAAACTGGTTGAAAGAACCAAAGACAGTAATTCAAACGTATACAGATAATGAAGTAAAGAAAATGGTTAATTATTATGATAACAAGACATATTTAAGTTGTAGAAATAAAACAATAATGTATATGTTATTAGATACTGGCATTAGAAATTTAGAATTATGTAGTTTAAAATTAACAGATGTAAGAGAAACTACAATTTATATTTATGGTAAAGGTAGAAAAGAGAGAATAGTTCCAATAAGTCCATTACTAAAGAAACAATTAATAAAATATGAGCGAATAAGAAGTAACTATCTAATAGATAATATTTTAGATTATGATAATTATTTCTTGAGCTTTAGATATAAACCTCTTACAACAGAAGCTGTTGAGAGGATAGTCAAAGAGTGTGGAAAGCATATAGTAAGAGATTATATAAGAGTTTCCCCTCATACTTGTAGGCATTATTTTGCACAGGCTCAATTAAGAAATGGATTAGATATATATTCATTAAGTAGATTATTAGGGCATGAAACAGTCAATGTAACTAAAAGATATTTAGAAGGATTACATGACGAGAAAATAATTGAAATGGGTGTTAAATCAAGTCCATTGATGAATTTATAGTATTATTAAAAGGCTATTAGATTAAGTTCTAGTATTTTTTTTACAAATATGATAATATTATTAAGGAATAAATT
>CALEBD010000124.1 GCA_937944945.1 uncultured Clostridium sp.
ATACCACTAAAGGATGTAATACTACCGTTCATTAAGTATGATAGTCCTATTCTACAAAGAGTATTAGATGATATGAAAAGTCAGATAGTATCCCCTGGTAGGAAAGGTTATGAAAACAACTTCATATTTAATGGTTTGCGCTATACTGTGGGAGTAGGAGGGATTCATTCTAAAAATGATCCTGAAATCATTATTCCTAAAGAAGATGAAATGCTAATAGACATTGATGTTGCTTCACTATATCCAAGTATGCTAATAGAATATAAATTCTATCCTAAGCACCTTGGTCCAGAATTCTTAGAAGTATATTCTCAAATTAAAGATGAAAGAATAGAAGCTAAGCATAATGGAGATAAAGTGAAGAATGAGACATTAAAGTTAGCATTGAATGGTTTGTCAGGTAATCTACAAAATCAACATAACTTCTGTTATAGTCCTTTTGCAGTAATGCAAATTAGGATAAATGGGCAGTTATTATTGCTAATGTTAGCTGAAAAGCTAACACAAATAGGATGCCGAATCGTCCAGGCAAATACTGATGGTTTGTTTGTATTACTTAAGAAAAGTATATATGAACAGGCTAACAAGATTTGTCGAGAATGGGAACAACTTACAAGACTTACTCTTGAAGAAGAGCGTTTTGAAGCTATGTACCAATATGCAATTAATGACTATATTGCAGTTAAAGAAGGATATAAGGAAACTAAAAATCCTGATTTAATTAAAACAAAAGGTATGTTTATTACTAAAGTGCTATTAGGTAAAGGATTGTCTGCAAAGATAATACCTGAAGCTATTATAAAGTACTTTGTAGATGGTATACCAGTAGAAGACACTATAAAAGGATGTACGGATATACGTAAATTCTTGATGTCTGAGAAAACTGGTAAACAATGGCATGTTGAATACATGAACCAAGAACAACAGCGAACTAATCGTTTCTATGCATCTACTAATGGTGGATACTTATGGAAATGGAAATATACTGGTCATAAAGAAGGTGAAGTAGTAGAATACTACGAGCCTTATGTAGGAAGACGAAGCTATATTGCAAAAGAGAAATCATATCAGAATATGCTTACTGCATCTGGTGTTACTCTTCTAAATAAGTTTGATGATAAACCAATTGAAGAAAGAAAGATTAATTATAGGTATTACATTATGGAAGCCTATAAGATAATCAGAGATTTGAAACCGTTACAATTGAGCCTATGGGATTAACAGAGGCTTATCAGATATATTTCAGACAAACCATAAGCTTATATAATATATAAGACTATGATTTTAGAAATAGACACTTCTATCTTAGATAGAATACCAACTTTATCTATTAATCAATTAGTATTCCTAACACTTGTATTGAATGATATCAAAACAATCAATCAAGACATTCAGAGACTTCTCAGCCTAGTTAATGAAGAAGAAATACAAGAGTTAGAGACTCAAGGTTTAATTTCTATCCAATATGATAGAGATACCCAAGTCATAAGTAAAACAGAAAAACTAGAAGAACTTCTTAAAGAAGATAAAGCTATGTTTGATATGTTTTATGACCAATTTCCAGTTTACGTTATGAGACCTGATGGAACTAAAGGATTTCTCAGAGCTAATGTAAACAAATGTAGGAAAGAATATAATCGTATCGTAGGCAAGTCTAAAGCAATGCATGAACACATTATGGATTGTTTAAAATATGAAATAGATGAGCGTATGCGTACAGGTAAAATAGGTTATATGAAAACTATGTGGAAATGGCTCACTCAACACGAGTGGGAAACTATTGAGGAACAAATGAAAGTAGAAACTCCTAACCAAAATTACTATAATTATGGAACAGATATCTACTAAGACACTAACATTTAGACATATATCCTCTGCTACTAACGAAGCAGTAGAATATATTCGTAAGAGAAAGAATCATGAGATTGTTTCTTTACGTACTAGATGGAGTAAGTTTAATAAATCCTGTATGGGAGGCATTGAACCTAATACTATATATACTATTGTAGGTATATCTGGTAGTGGCAAAAGTTCATTTGTAAATACGCTTGAAAGTGATTTAATAGACTTAAATTCTAATCAGGATGTAGTAGTACTTAATTTTTCATTTGAAATGTTAAGTTCTAGACAAGTAGGTAGAAAATTGAGCAGTAAGTTAAGGCAAACTACTGCTCAGCTATATAGTTCTAGTAGTGATTTAGACAATACACTATTAGAAGAAGTAGAACAAACTTCTCAACAGATAAAATCATATCCGATATATTATGTAGATACACCGGGTACTGTTGCAGATATAGCATCTACCATTGATTACTTTTACGAAAATAAAGCTAAAGGCAAGAAATTTGTGATTATACTTGATCATACTCTACTTGTTGAAGGTCAAAATCGTGAAAGTGCACTACAAGTGATTTCCGATTTACAGAAACTGTTTATTAGAGTAAAAAAGTTTCCAGATACTACAATAATACAGTTATCACAGATGAATCGTAATATCGAAAATCCTGAAAGAATTAATAATCCATCTATGCATTATCCAATGCGTAGCGATATATCTTCTGCTGATACTATCTTTCATGCATCAGATTACGTTATATGTATTCATAGGCCAGAATTACTCAATATACAGAGTTATGGACCAAATCGTCTACCAGTAAGAGATAAGGTTTACTTGCATATTCTAAAGAATAGAGATGCAGGTGAATGTTCTATACTTGAGTTTGATAATGACCTTAAATACAATAACTTAATTGAGACTATAAGAGAAGATGAACCAGTAAGGAAGATTTCGTTTAGTAATAATAATTAAAAAGGCTGAAAATTATGAAATCATATACATTTACATTACCGAAAAATACTAAGAGTGCAAAAACATATAAGGAGTCTTTAATGGACCGAGTAATTAACGCTTATCCTTGGATGACTGTAGAAAGTAAGAGTGATTATCCTTCTTGCAGTTATGGCATCGAATATGCTGGTGCAGGTGATATTATTACTTTAGGTTTAAGTAAGACTCATAATATTGGATGGTTGCCGAAGGAATGCGCTAATTGTCCGTTTAAGTGTTGGGGAGATAATGTAATTAATTTCGACTTAGAAACAGAATTCTTCAAGGCTATTAATGCACTTGATATTTATGCAAAGGAACATTGTCCGTTTGATGTTGACTATGACTTTAAAGATGAGTTTGGTACTCCGGTTAAAATCTTTGATAACTTCGTACAGATTGGTTATGAAGTAATTCCTATTGCATTTGGTTCTTTGAACTATTTAAAACCGAAGACAAAGAAAACTATTATCGATATCACGATTAATATTAAGAAACGTGGTTTGTTTTAATTAAAATATCTTATTCCATATTATCAGAAATTATCAGAACTTTATCAGAGGAATACAAAAAAATAAAAGCTTTTATGATTGTATTACCAAAAGAGAAAGTAAAAGCTAAAGTAGAAAATCCTAGATTTTTGATTTTATTTGGTAAACCAAAAGCTGGGAAAACTACTTTAGTTGCAGCGCTGGATAACAATCTAATTATTGATTTAGAAGGTGGTTCAGAGTTCTTAGAGGCATTAGCTGTTCAAGCTAGATCCGTAAAAGATTTAGGTGATATAGCTAATGCAATAAGAGAGATTAAAAAGGAAACTGGTAAATATCCTTACAAATATATTACTATAGATAATGCTACACGTCTAGAAGAGATGTGTATGAGCTACGCTATACAGCTTTATAAAGCTACTCCAATGGGAAAGAAGTATGAAGGTACAGATTTAAGAACTTTACCTAATGGATCTGGTTATTTATATATAAGACAGGCTGTAAGAAAAGTTATTGACATGTTCCGTGGATTATGTGATAACTTTATACTTATTGGTCATACTAAAGATAAGTTGATTAATAAGAATGGCGAAGAAATGGCAGAAATGTCGCTTGATTTAGTAGGTGCGTTAGCAAATATTATATGTGGTGAAGCAGATGCTGTCGGCTATGTATATAGAAAAAAGAATGAGACACATATCTCATTTGAAGGCGGAGATAATTCTGTTATTGAAGCTAGAGCACCTCATTTAAGAGGGAAGAATATAGTAGTAGCAGAGAGTGATGAAAATAATAACATTACTGCTTATTGGAATAAAGTTTATTTACCTGAATAATTAAAAATAAGATATTATGATATTTAGTACAGAATTAGCAAATGAAGTAAAGTTGTCAGATAATAGTAATAATACTAAGTACTTGGAAGCAGGTATTCATGACAATGTTAAGTTTGTATCCGCAAAGTTTGCAGAGTCTCCTACAGGGAAGAAGTTCATTGAATTTACTTTTGAAAAAGATGGTAAGAGTCTTGTTCATACTGAATGGGAACCAGCTGTTCGTGAAGGCGATACTGAAGAACAGAATCAAAGTAAA
>CALEBD010000125.1 GCA_937944945.1 uncultured Clostridium sp.
AGCAGTTGATTATAAAAAGGCATCAAAAATAACTTCTGTTGCAAAATATTATATTTCCACAAATAATTTAAAAAACTATGAAATAAGATTTGATGTGATTGAGATTTATTTTATTGAAGAAAAAATAAATCATATAGAAAATGCATTTTAAGAAAGGATAGTTATGTTAAGTATAGTGAATTCATGTAATCTAATTGGAATAGATGGCTTTATTGTAAATGTAGAAGTCGACATTACTAGAGGGATGCCTTGTTTTAATATAGTAGGCTTAGCTAGTATTGAAATAAAAGAAGCAAAAGAACGAGTAAAATCAGCAATTATAAATAGCGACTTTGAATTTCCAACAAAGAGAATAGTGGTAAATTTATCACCAGCAGATATAAAAAAAGAAGGGTCTTTATTAGATTTACCTATATCTATTGGACTTCTTATAAATTATATAAAAAGAGAAAAATCATATTTTGACGAGACAATATTTGTAGGTGAATTATCTTTAGATGGAACATTAAAAAAAGTCAGAGGTATTTTGCCTATAGTTTTGAGTGCAAAACAAAATGGATATAAAAGAATATTTATTCCATATGATAATTTAAAAGAAAGTTCATATGTAGATGGTATAGAGATAATACCAATAAAAAATCTGAAAGAATGTATATCATATATAAATAGTAGAGAAAAATTTGATTTAACTTCTATATTAAAAATTTATGATATCGATACAGAAAATGAAAGCTATGAAGAAGATTTTTCTGATGTAAGAGGTAATTATTTTGTAAAAAGGGGGCTTGAAATTGCAGCAGCGGGAAATCATAATGTTATCTTAATGGGACCACCAGGGTGTGGCAAAACAATGATGGCGAGAAGAATAAGAACTATAATGCCGGATTTAGATAAAGATGAAATGATGGAAATAAGCAAAATATACAGTATAGCGGGACTTATAAATAACGATATAGGAATTATAAATAAAAGACCATTTAGAGCTCCACATCACAGTGCAACAAATATTTCGCTGCTTGGAGGAGGGGCAAAAGCTACCCCAGGGGAAATAGTATTAGCTCATAGGGGTGTATTGTTTTTAGATGAATTAGCTGAATTTAATAGAAAAACTTTAGACATGCTAAGGCAACCGATAGAAGACGGAACAATAAGTATATCTAGATTAAAGTTTCACATTAAATATCCATGCAATACCTTGATTGTAGCAGCTATGAATCCTTGTCCATGTGGGTATTTTATGTCTAACACAGAATGTAAATGTAGTGCTAGTGAAATAATGAGATATAAAAATAAAATATCAGGACCACTATTAGATAGATTTGATATATTTTTAGATGTAGATCGAATTGAAATAGGAGAATTTAATGAAAATAATCTAAATGAGACATCTGAAACAATAAAAAATAGAGTACAAAAAGCTAAAGATATACAAATAGAGCGTTTTAAAAATAGCAATATAAAAAACAATGATGAAATAAGCTCATATCAAATTAACAACTACTGCAAGT
>CALEBD010000126.1 GCA_937944945.1 uncultured Clostridium sp.
TAGAATTACTTAGTAATCCTAAACGGCAAAAAGAAGTTGCATTACGTTCACAATGTTTAATTCATGGGCACAAATGGAAAAATGAGCCTAATAACAATGAATTAAATATTCCTATTACTAAAAGAACTTACTGTGAAAGATGTGGTAAGTACTATAGTCAAGAAATTTATAAACAACTTTAAATTCATATCAAATGAAATCTTTAAACTTTGTAATTATTGGAATTCCTGCATCAATCAATCAGGAAAGTATTGTAACAGCAGTAGCTCTTATGGCTAAAAAACTTGGTTTATCAGAAGTACATACAGAAATACTTGAAACAAGTAAATTTGTAACTAGTTCTTCAAATAAACAAATGATTGAAAACATCTTGAAAGATGTTATTACTGTGTGTACAGCAGCTGGTCTAATGAATATCGCTGCAATTAATGCCAATTTTTGGAAATTAATTGAAGATGGTAAGTTAACTAGACCACAAATTGAGATGATGCTGGATGAAAAAGAAGTTACAATCGAGTATCTCAACAAAAAGGGATGCGCTTATATCTTTGACCTTTTAGTACAAGCAATTAGAGTGTTATAATCATGGGAAAGACCTATAAAGAATCTCATTTTCCAGGTTCTAAGCAATCAGGAAAAGCAGCTGAATATCAGTCTAAAAAGAGAGTTAGACATTCTAAAATGCAACCGTATAAAAGGGAAAGAGCTATTGTTTAACTAAGAATTACTAATTAAGTAGTTATGATAGAATCCAATCAACACAGAAGGTTATAACGCCAGACCCCTAAAGGTGATTAATACCTACGGACTATACAACGGTCAACCAATTTATTGGTCAGTGATGAAGGAAACGGGTTACCTATGAATAAGAGATACAAATAAATAGGATAGTTCTTTTTAATCATTACTTAAATTTATCAAAAAAATATGAGTAAAACAAAACGTATAAAAGCTCTAAAAGAATTTATAGAGCTAGAAAAATTGAACAAAGAGCCAGTACAAGAATATATTGACTGGGCTGAAGAGGAAATAGCTAAACTTGAAGCATACTTAAAAAAAGAGCATCAAAGAGTAACTAATTTCCTTATTCTTACATCTATGAATCGTAAGAAACGAGAGACAGCTTATGAAAATCGTAAGCTGATAAAAGCAGGGAATAGAGAAAGCTGTCGTCAACGTAAAATTCGATTAAATCGAGAGCGTAGACAAGCACTTAAAACTGCTTAAGATGTCATATTATATGACTAATATAGTTATTACTCCTACTCTATACGAGGAGAAAAAGATTAGAAGCTATATCATACTTTAGTAGATGTAGCAAAGAAGTAGCACTAAAAATTCATAAAAAGAATAAGTATAAAGATATCAAATTAAGACTAAACATTATAGCAGTAGCTATAATAGAGGCTAAAAAGAGATATTTCAGTGATTGTTCTTTCATTAAGATTATATTATAGTGTTAAATAAATTTTATTGTTAAATCAATTAAACTGTATTCAAAATGGCAGAAGTAAAGAAAATGAACATCCTCACAGAGGATGTAAATGGAGAAAACATCCAAGATGTAATCGCTAATTCAAGTAAGGTAACCGAAGAAATTGCAGAAGAAGCAGCAAAGAAAATTGCTGAACGACGCAAAGAAAAGTTAACGAAAGATTTAGTAGCTGTTGTTCAGAAGAGCGAATATACAGTATCATCAGCGGTACTGCAGGTTCGTCGTTCTAACAGAACAAACCAACGTATTAAACAGTATCTAAAAGATCTTGCTGCATTGAAAGAAGATGTTGTGAACGGAAAGAAGCCTGTGTCTGCATGGGAAGAAGAAGCTCGCAACTTAAAGAAGCAATATGACAAAGATCTCATCGAAACCGGTAAGGATATCGATAAATCTCAAAGAGAGTTAGACGATCTCTTTCCGGACTCGTGGAACTGGAGATACAATGAATTAGTTCCCGGCATTAGCAGATAACTAATTCAAAACAAATAAAAGAGGTTCCAAGCTTAGAATCTTTGAATCAATAGCTTTAGTATGTGAGTCGGAAATAGTTCTTTTGAACTCGTAGGGCCTGAGGCATACAAGGACCTGAATTAACAGGTCTCATACAGAATTTTAAATCAGTTATGGGGAACTACCATGAACTACTGATCATAAGTCTGAGATCGCGACAATAAGATTGTCCTCTAGAGATAGAGAAACGCCTTAGTCGTGACATCAAGTTAGACTGAATAATATGAATCTTTGAATCGCTTAAAGTATCTATACTTTAACTATTATTCGTGTATTATCAAGATCAGTATAAGAGAACTAACCATTCTCAAGACCATAGGGTATACAACTTTGGTCGGTTGTATACCCACATTGACTGTTAGGTCTATGAATCAGTCGTATGGACGAGGGTTTGATCCCCTCCAGCTCCACTCACTATGACGTCTAAGGTGACTTCTATTGCTAGCGTTTCCCTCGAAGTAAAATGATAGGAAACGCATATGGGGCTGAATGAATTTGACAGCGACAATGTGAAGTAGAATAGGTCAATAAGCAGATAACTGGCAATACAAGTTATGTAATGGACTATACTGGTATCGCAGCGTGATAACAGAGTCCAACGGCTAAGCTAATGTCGTAGAAAGCTGGAGTAAGGATAGCACTCAGTTGGTAGAGCGGTGAGATAGTATCAAAAGCTGGTATCGGAGGTTCGAGTCCTCCCCTTACTACAAATTTGATTATCAAAAGATTAATAGTT
>CALEBD010000127.1 GCA_937944945.1 uncultured Clostridium sp.
GAATTTCCTATACCATCTGCAATGATACCGACTATTACACAAATGATATTAGAAAGAGAATTACGTTTTATGATTACTATGCCTAGTGATGATACCAATGATGCGCATGATGATACATAGAACAGAGTTAGTGATAAATAATTGATATATGAAATATTAGAGAAAGAGCTATACTACTACTGATTTCTATGAAAGCTATAAATAGTACATAGAACCTAATACACCATACGATATTGACTTATAGACATATAAGAATATTATTAATGACTATTTTTAGTACATTAGAGATGAGGTGATGTACAATTGTAAAGAATTCAAGTTTCCATGTAGATTAGGTACTTTACAAATCATCAAACATCAACCAAAAGAATTCACAGGTAAGAGTCTTAGATGGGACTGGAAAGCTACAAAAGAATTAGGTAAGCCGATTTATTTACTTAATGAACACAGTAATGGATGGAAATACCGTTTCTTTTGGTCAAAGAAAGATAGTCTACTTACTAATAAAACTAAGTATTAGTTTATAGCTTCAAGAGATAATAAGAGGAATTTAGCTCAAATAATATTCAATAAAATAAAAGATTACCCAGAATTATGACCGAAAATAAGTACAGCATGTTTTTTGGTTCTTGGTATAATTTGGAGAATGGAAGCGGAGTATACGCCATAGTTAATTCTCTGAATAACAAGAAATACATAGGCTCTACTAGTAACCTACGAAAACGTTTTAGGTAGCATTACGCAGCTTTGATTAGAAATAATCATGACAACTATCATCTATAGAACGCTGTTAATAAATACGGAATAGATAAATTCTATTTTATGATATTGGAAAGATGCGAGAATATAGTAGATACGTTACTTATGATAGAATAGAAGTATATCGATGAGTTAGGAGATTATAATATATGTACTAAAGCTGGTAAACTTGTAGGAGTAGTTCCAAAAGGACATCCATTAAGTGATAAATAGAGATCTAATATTATAAAGGCTAATAAAAATAGAGTGTGGACTGAAGAGATGAGGTACAATCATTCTAAGTCTTTAAAAAATAGTAATTTTATACAATCTGTATAGAAATAGGTAGACAAATTTACTATAGATGGAAAGTACGTTTGTACGTATGCTTCTATTATGGACGCAGCTAGATCTGTTGGTAATTGTAAAAACTCTAGGGTAGGAATAAAGAAATGTTGCCAGTAGAAACAGAGAACAGCATACGGTTATATTTGGAAACTAAAAGAAGATAATTATGATAAATAATAGAATGATCTCATCTAATTCTATCATATCAAAAGTTATAGCAGATTTAGATTTAAAAGAATCTGACATTAGAATTACCGATATGAAAGAATATATAATGGAGGCAGTACTTAAGATTGGAGCTATATAGTAGTTTGAGCATAAAGTAGAAATACTTCCAATAGAATGTCACCAAGTATCATTGCCTTGTGATTTGTATAAATTAGATTAGGTAGCATACTCATACTGCTGTAATGGTGGTTGGTTACCTATGAGAAAAGCAACATCCAGTTTTGGTGTATCTCACGATAATCAATGCTGTAGTAAAGCTTGTATGTTGATACAGGATGCAGCTATGTTTCCATTGGTTAAGAATATGTTTAATCTTACTAATGATAGAGAAGCATTAGACAAGTTAAATGAGGATAATAACCTTAGAGAAACATTAAGTGCATTAATAAACTAGAATACTGTGCCTACAGCAAACGGTAGATATCTAGGTAATAGAATAGGTCACAAAGATGGTACTATGTATAGTTACGATTTATAGTATATGACTAAACCTGGTTATATAATGACTAATGTACCTAGAGGATACATTAAGATATCATATTATGCTATATATACAGATGAAGATAGTATGCCAATGATACCAGATTTAGAGTCTTATAAGGAAGCTATATACTGGTATGTTACTATGAAATTAATGTATCCCAAAAAGTTAAAAGGTCAAATAAGTCAGGGAGATTAT
>CALEBD010000128.1 GCA_937944945.1 uncultured Clostridium sp.
GATATCACTTACCTACTTCAAAACCGCGATAAGATTAAAGGTATTTTTATAACACACGGTCATGAGGATCATATAGGAGCTCTTCCATACATCCTAAAGAAAATCGATGTACCTGTATATGGGACGATGCTTAGTATAGGATTAATACAAGTTAAATTAAAGGAGCATAAATTAAGTACATCTAAATTAAATGTAGTTACTCCTAGACAAATAATTAAGCTTGCAAATATGAGCGTTGAGTTTATTAAAAACAACCATAGTATACCAGGGGCATGTTCTATAGCAGTTCATACAGACCAAGGTATTATATACCATACAGGGGATTTCAAAATAGATTTAACTCCAATCGATGGAGATATTATGGACTTACATAGAATATGCGAATTAGGTCAAGAAGGAGTACTTTTATTACTAGCAGATAGTACTAATGTTGAAAGACCTGGATATACTATGTCAGAGAGAACAGTAGGAGCTGGACTAGATGATTTATTTAGAAGAGCTGGTGATAGTAGAATAATAGTAGCAACATTCTCTTCTAATATACACAGACTACAACAAATAATAGATATGGCTAAAAAATGCAACAGAAAAGTAGCTATATCAGGTAGATCTATGGTTAACGTGATAGGTGTTGCTAGAGAATTGGGGTATTTAGATATAGAAGATGAAATGTTAGTTGATTTAAACGATATATCTAAATATAATGATAGTGAGCTTGTAATTATAACTACAGGGACTCAAGGAGAGCCTATGTCTGCACTTGCGAGAATGGCAAGTAGCGAACACAAAAAAGTAGAAATTAAAGCTGGGGATTTAGTAATAATATCAGCTCATCCAATACCAGGAAATGAAAAATTAATTTCAAAAGTTATAAATTTATTATTCGAAAAAGGTGCAAGAGTAGTATACAACGATATCGCTGATATACACGTTTCTGGTCATGCATCTCAAGAAGAATTTAAATTAATAAATGTTATGGCAAAACCTAAATTCTTTATGCCAGTGCATGGTGAGTACAGAATGTTAAAAAGACATTCTGAGCTAGCTCAAGAAGTGGGAATGCCAGCAGAAAATATATTTGTAATGCAAACAGGCCAAGTTCTAGAATTAGATAAAAATTCTGCGAAAGTTACTACTACAGTTCCAATAGGAAATGTTTTAGTAGATGGTTTAGGTGTTGGAGATGTTGGAAATATAGTTTTAAGAGATAGAAAACATCTATCAGAAGATGGATTAATGATAGTTGTTGTAACTATTTCAAAAGAAGACGGAAAAGTTTTAGCAGGTCCAGATATAATCTCAAGAGGATTTGTATATGTTAGAGAATCAGAAGATCTAATGGATGGAGCAAAAACTGTAATAAAAGACGTCTTAAATGAATGTGAAGAAAAAAATATAAAAGAATGGGCTTATTTAAAAAATAATATAAAAGAAAATCTTAAAGAATATCTGTACACAAAAACTAAGAGAAATCCAATGATATTACCGATCATAATGGAAGTATAGAAATAGATTAAAGGGATGCTAATTTTTAGCATCCCTTTTTGCTTGCCAATAATACACTAATTATAAATTTCTGATTTTGGAAAATATACTATATATAGAATAATCATTTGAAGAGGTGACATTATGAAGAAATTTATAGGCGTATTTTTAGCAATAATACTTATTATTAGCCAAAGTACTCTAGTATTTGCAGATAACAATTCAGCCAACTTAAATCTAAAGTGTAAATCTGCTGTCCTTATGGATGTTACAAGTGGACAAGTCTTATATGAAAAAGATTGTCACGAAAAACTACCTCCTGCTAGTGTAACAAAAGTTATGACTATGCTACTTATATGTGAAGCTATAGAAAGTGGAAAAATAAAATTAACAGATGAGGTCACAATAAGCGAGACTGCATCTTCAATGGGCGGAAGTCAAATTTTCTTAGAACCAAATGAAACTCAAACTGTAGATACACTTTTAAAAGGAATAGCTGTAGCGTCAGCAAACGATGCTTGTGTAGCTATGGCTGAATATATAGGTGGCAGTGTAGAAGAATTTGTGGATATGATGAATAATAAAGCAAAAGAACTTGGAATGAAGGATACAAATTTCGTTAACACAAATGGATTGCCAGTAGATAACCACTATACATCAGCATATGATATAGCACTTATGTCGAGAGAGTTATTAAAACATCAAATGATAGAAAAATATTTAACTACATGGATGGATAGCGTTGTTGTAGGTAAAAAACAAGCGAAAATAGGTCTTGCTAATACAAATAAGATGATAAAATACTACAATGGTGCAACAGGAGTAAAAACTGGATTTACAGGGGCTGCAAAATACTGTGTATCAGCATCTGCAAAACGAGGCAAAACTCACCTTGTTGCAGTCGTATTGAGAGGAGAAACTTCTCAAGAGCGATTTAAAGATGCATCTACACTTTTAGATTATGGATTTGCAAATTATGAAAGTATAAAAATATGCTCTAAAGATGAAAAACTATATACATTAAAAATGAGAAAAGCAGATGAAGAAAATATCGATTTAGTGGCAAAAGATGATTTAGGAATATTAATTAAAAAAGGAGATTCTAAAGAATTTACTAAAAAGATAAAAATAAACGACGATATAAAACTTCCTATAAAAAAAGGAACTGTATTAGGAAAAGCTATGATTTATCAAGATAATAAATTAGTAGATGAAGTAGAACTTGTAAACAATAAGCCTATAGAAAAAGCAAGTTACTTACAAATGTTAAAACGACTAGCAGAAAA
>CALEBD010000129.1 GCA_937944945.1 uncultured Clostridium sp.
TAATCCTTTAACGTTTAGAAGTCTCAACATATCTCCTAAGATATAGTTGTCTACTACTTTAGGATCTACACCAAAAGCTACAGTATCTTCATAAAAATGAGCTAGAGTTTTATTAGATATTATTATAGATGCATCTTTTTGAGGTATTTTATAATCTCTTATAAATCTTTGTTTTTTCTCTGCAGGCATTTCTGGAAGATTTTCTCTTGTTTTATCTACAAAAGACTGCTCAATTATAATAGGTGTTAAATCTGGTTCTGGGAAATATCTATAGTCATGAGCTTCTTCTTTTGAACGCATTGGTAAAGTTTTGGCTTTTGCTGCATCCCATCTTCTAGTCTCTTGTCTTATTTTATACTCTTCACCGTATTGATATAATTCTCTTTGTCTTTTTTCTTCTCTCTCTAGAGCTTTTTGAACTTCTCTAAATGAGTTTATATTTTTTATTTCGACTTTTGTTCCGTATTCTTCTTGTCCAACAGGTCTTATAGATATATTGGCATCACATCTTATTGAACCTTGTTCCATACGACAGTCAGATACTTCAGCATATTCAAGTATTCCTTTTAGTTGTCTCATAAACTCTGCAGCTTCTGCAGGAGATCTTAAATCTGGCTCTGTAACTATTTCTATTAGAGGTACACCACATCTGTTGTAATCTATTAGTGAAAATGGTTCATCTTCTAAATGCACAAGTTTACCTGCATCTTCTTCTATATGTATTCTGTTTATTCTTACTTTTACTTCTCTTCCCTCAAAATCGAATTTAACTAAACCTTCACCACACATAGGTATATCGTATTGTGATGTTTGGAAGTTTTTTGTCAAGTCTGGATAGAAGTAGTTTTTTCTGTCCATCTTATTGTAGTTATTTATCTTGCAACCAAGAGCAGTTCCAGCCTTTACTGCAAGTTTTATTACATCTTCATTTAATACTGGTAAAGTCCCTGGAATACCTAAGCATATTGGACAAGTATTTTCATTAGGTTTTTTACCGAATTCTGTAGAACAGCTACAGAATATCTTTGTTTTTGTTTTTAATTCGGCATGTATTTCAAGCCCTATGACTGTTTCATATACCATAATCTACACCTCTCTATCAAATTGTAGTGCTAATTTCTTTTCAAGTTGATAAGCAACTTTGTATATCTTATCTTCGCTAAATGTATCTCCTATTAATTGGATACCTACTGGAAGTCCCTCTTTGCTCTTTCCTCCTGGCATTGACAATGCTGGCATTGTAGCTAAGTTTATATTTATTGTATATATATCAGCTAAATACATTGCAGTAGGGTCTTCACACCTTTCTCCTATTTTAAATGGAAGTATTGGAGAAACTGGTCCAAGTATTATATCGTATTTTTTAAATGCTTCTTTGAAGTCTTGTTTTAACTTTGTTCTGAATTTTTGAGCTTTATTGTAATAAGCATCATAATATCCTGATGATAATGCATATGTTCCAAGCATTATTCTTCTTTTGACTTCACTACCAAAACCTTCACTTCTACTTTTTTCTATCATATCGTCTACTGATGTGTAGTCTTTTGCTCTATATCCGTAGCTAACTGAGTTAAATCTAGCTAAGTTAGAACTAGCTTCTGCAGAAGATATTATGTAGTATGGAGCAAGCCCGTCTTTAGTTATCGGTAGGGAAAATTCTTCTACTTCACATCCTAATTCTATCAATGCGTCTAAATCTTTAAGTACTATTTCTTTTATCTCAGGGTCTAATCCCTTTTCTTCTATAAATTCTTTTGGTATACCTATTTTCATACCTGCTATGTCTTGACCTAATTGTTTTGTATAATCTACCTTTTCGCGTCCTTTTGCAGTAGTACAATCTAAGTCGTCTTCTCCTGCAATTATATCTAATAGATAAGCATTATCTTCTACATTCATTGAAAATGGCCCAATTTGATCAAGTGATGAACCAAAAGCTATAAGCCCAAATCTAGATACTAATCCATAAGTTGGTTTCATACCTACTATACCGCAAAATGATGCAGGTTGTCTTATTGAGCCACCAGTATCAGAACCTAGTGCTAGTGGAACCATTTCACTTCCAACAGCAGCCGCAGAACCACCAGAAGACCCACCAGGAACTCTAGTTAAATCGATTGGGTTTTTTGTAACCTTCATAGCTGAGTTTTCTGTTGAAGATCCCATAGCAAATTCATCTAAATTTGTCTTACCTATAAGTATTGCATCTTCAGCTTGTAATTTTTTAATTACTGTTGCATCATATGGTGGCACAAAATCCTCAAGCATCTTTGAGGCACAAGTTGTCTTTACACCATGTGTACATATATTATCTTTTATCGCTATTGGTATCCCGGCAAGTAATCCTAAATTCTCACCTTTAGCTACTTTTTCATCTATTTCTTGTGCTTTTTTAAGAGCTTCATCAGTTTGAAGTAATAAGAAAGCATCTACTTTATCTTCTCTTTTATCTATTGTATCTATATATGATTTAACAACATCATAACTTTTTACTTCGCCAGATTTTATTTTAGCTACTAATTGTTTTATACTCATTATAAAGTCCTCCTACTCAATGATTTTTGGCACTTCTATTGCAGTACCTCTCATTGTTTTTACATTTCTAAATAAATCTTCTATCTCA
>CALEBD010000130.1 GCA_937944945.1 uncultured Clostridium sp.
AATCGCTTTTGGTAATATTAGTTATTTTATAATTTGACAATTCAAAGTTTTAAACTCTAAACATACATAAACTCGAAAGTTGCCTGACGATTACCAGAAATTAATGTCTGGATTCACTATAATTAGTTTATCTAATATAAGTGGGCTTAAACGAGTATAAATAAAAGCCGAAACGTTCGCAACAGTCAAATGAGAGAGTGAAGCATAGTAGCTCTCTCTTTTTAGATCATTTAGGATTTACAATATAAATACAAAATCCTAGTACAACAACTAGTATTAGGTTAACATTATATCTACAACAGCGATAGAGGAAGTTGTACTATCAGTTTAAGAGGAGACTATCGTTACAAATTGAGAGTCTGATGTATAATGTTATTGATGTTTTTTCATTTTAATGAGTTTATCTAGTATGACGATGCTAGATCGCAAGTCCTCTTGACATCGGAGTAATAACGGAATGTCTAGCAGCTATACTATCTTAACGTGAGAGAAAATAATCTATCGTTGTAGGTTTAATAGTAAAATTCAGCAACCTAACAAAGGCAGTAAAACGCAAAGAGTGCTACAGTCTTGTGAAGAGTCAAAGATAATTTGAGAAAGCTAGTCAAGACAGTTGCCGAGATGGCGGAATTAGGTAGACGCCCAAGACTTAAAATCTTGTGTCCCGAATGGGGCGTACGGGTTCGACTCCCGTTCTCGGTACAAAATCCTCGATTTCGAATAAGAGGTGGTTACCCATAGCTAGGGTGGACAGTGTAGTCGTATACTGGATAGTACACGTAATCCGATGAGGAGAGAAGAGGAATAAGGTTCGAATCCTTATCTACACTCAACATTATTATTAATAGTTATTTTGGACATTAAAACTCTCAAATAAAGTTTAACAATACCTAAAATTGTAATTATGTTTATTTCTAAGAAAACTATGCGAAAGAAAGATTTCGCATGTCTCAAAGCAGAAAAGCCGAACTATAAAGCTTTTCGTGCACCGAAAGAAAATGCGAAACACAAATTTCAGACGCTTTTCAAAACTCCTCGTGGCTGGTTTCTTAGCATGATGCAGGACAAGAAGCGTGTGATCGGCGAAATCTCTGTTCCTGCAGCTCAGGAATGGCTCGACGAGTATCATTTCAAATACGAAACTGGCTGGTAAGCCACCTCCTTTCTTTGTAGTTAATGAATTCATAGCGAGAACCTTTGGGGCTATCTTGCCGTGACTGAACCATTAACAACGAGCAACCCTGGCACAACTCGTAAACGCCAGGAACAGTCTATCTACACATAAGGTCTAGGGACTAATTTGTGAATATAAATCCTCCTCCCCAAGTTGAATTTTATTCCAAATTGGATAGTTAATAGAGATGTCTTTGTGAAAAGGTTAGGTAATGCCCTCTATTGTTAAAACTGTTTTACTTTTGTATTTTAAGGTTTCATAGTCCATATAGCATTTGAAACATGTTGCAGACACTTGCAGGACAGTTATTGATAGGAATTATATTCTTACATCATTACTGATAACAGAAAACTAACAAATAGTTTAGAAAGTGTATATGATTGTGAACGGAAAAATCCGATTGCTTTGCAAGGTTGAAAACCCGTCCGTTCCTCTTTTTTTATTACGTCGTTAAACAGTCTTATCTACAAAATTGACGTCTTTGTAGTAATCAAACTAACAAAAATGAAAACACGAGACGGTCCTAAGTGACCTTTGAACAATTTTTTATTTGATTTGATTTTAGATTTAAACTTCAAAGTTAGAGTATGAAAACACGAGACGGTCCGAATGTGTAGGATTTATTTTTTATTCATAATAATTTATTTGGAGAAATTAAACATAAAAATGCCTAAGAAATTAGGTGTGTTGAATAGGAAGGCACTTGTCCTATTGCACGCAAGTTAATTACGGTTACTTCTAATATATGCTAGCAACATTGATGTAACCCAATTAATATTGCCTATATAAGAGATGCGGAAGACTGTTAAGTGTCGAACTACCAAGCGGTTTAACAGGGATAGAGACTCTATGGTAACATAGAGAATTTGCTGGATAGCGTGGATTCACATACGTAAATGTGGAGCAAAGGAAAATGGCAGAATTACCAAACTTCTTTTCAATAGGGACGAAATTTATCTATAGACAATAACCAGTTAGCTCGTAATGTCTGCCTTTCAGATTAGCTAGTCTAGAAAGTTGAGTGAGTCATATAGACAAGAAAAGAAGAAAACCCTCGAGCTAGAGGTCATATAAGAATTACTATCTTATTTAGCTAGTAAGATTGATCTGTAACGTTGACTGTAGTACGACAGATGATCGTAATCTTATATGTTGATTAACCGTAACAGTAGTAATTGTAATTCTTTATTATTAAAGTTTTTACATGCTGGAGAGAAGGCAGAACTCTCTTTGGAATCTGTCGTTTAGGTATAGCTTCTTTGATCGGAAGCTATACCACTAAAATGTCTGTAATTGCACTTTTTCATTTTAAAGAGAGTTTCCGATCTCTATAAAAATCGGATTCGCTCGGTTCGTCTAGTTGGCCTAGGACGCAAGATTTTCATTCTTGAAATCACGGGTTCGAATCCCGTACCGAGTACATAAAGTTAAAAATCTAAAATTGACTAAAAGAGTAATGGAAGTATATTTTGAAGGTGTTATAGGTACTCGAAAATGGTTGCGAATTCGAAAGAATCGCATCTCTACACTTGAAGAACTTACTAAGTTAGTAATCAAACACGAACCTCGTGAATTAACTATTCACATCAATTCACTTGGAGGAAGTACATATCAAGCTTTAGCTATTTACTTTTATCTTCTCTCTCTTAGCATTCCAATTACTACTTTCTGTCATGGTCAAGTAGCATCTGCAGCAGCTATTATTGCTCAAGCAGGAAAAAAGAGATATATGGATAAAGATGCAGAACTTCTTATTCATACTCCTCGAATCAACACAAGTAATGCAATTACTTTCAGACTTTTAGGTATTATTAAAGAAGATCTTGCATTTTCTAATAAAATACTTAAAACTATATTCAAAAGAAAGTCAGCTTTAACTGAAAAACAAGTTGAAAGAGTCATGCACTTACAAAATGAAGAAGGCGTATGGTTGAACTACGAAACTGCACTTCAGTTTAAGTTAGTTGATGAACTTGAAGAATAATATGTATTTTCCATAGTTAGTAGCTGGATCTTAGTGAGAGTGAGCTACCTCTCTGAGCTTAACTAAGATCCATTTTTAGAAACCCCTGTTTGCATTTGATTATATAACACACCTAGTTCCATATAACTTTTCAGTTGGCATTAGTTAGATGAAAACTACGATTTTAATCCAGCGAGCGATAGTGTGGTTGCCATGACCTGGAGATTTTTAAAATCCTTTAAGTTTAACAATATCTAAAATTGTAATTATGTCTAAAGATCTTTTTTCGAGTCGTACTCCCTTTGAGAAGTGTTATCTCGTAGAAAACGTAAAACATCTTTCGTTCATTCCAGGGAATCGTACTCTGAGAACAGCTCATGTAAATCGAATCTTTAAAGCTTTCCTTGATGGAGAGTATATGCCTCCTATTCACATAACTTCCAATGGAGAAGTTTTGGATGGTCAGAATCGTCTTGCAGCATTTCGTATGCTGAAAGAGAAGTATCCGCAGAACAAAACTGCACTTCGAGTACTTGTTGTTGATTCAAATGAATCTCCTCTGAATCTCGCAATCAAGTTCAATGCAGGACATGCAAACTGGGTAATCACTGACTACATGAAGGCTTATCTGGAAAAAGGTCTTCATGGCTATCAGCAGCTCCAGGATTTCACGAAAGCTTTCCCTGAGTTCGAATTCAAGGCAGCTATTCAGCTGATCAAGGGTTCGCACTC
This sequence comes from uncultured Clostridium sp., assembly GCA_937944945.1. Lineage (GTDB taxonomy): Bacteria > Bacillota > Clostridia > Peptostreptococcales > Peptostreptococcaceae > Intestinibacter. The sequence goes on from CALEBD010000130.1 coordinate 3,870, forward strand.
TTCGAGAAAGTTCAATAACGGTCTCTTAGAGATCTCTAACGAAGAGTATATGGAAGCATGTAAGAAAGCTGCTGCTCTCATTCAGATCGCAGAAAAGTTGAACAATAAGATCGTCCTTCGACGAGACATTGTTCTTGCTTTCTATCATGTCTGGAACAAGATTCCTAACATTCAAACATATCTCAAACGTATCGGTAATCTTCAGGTTCCGAGCGTTGAGAATCGTAAGGAGTGGGAACTTGCATATAGTGCTCTGTTGCGATAATTTCTGGTTTTTTATTTGTTAATCGGCACGTTAATAGAGTTTACTCTATGCCTACTACCACTCGAAGGTGTGATTAACAAGGTCGCCTAGCGTCCTTGTATGAACGTAGGTCGGTGATGGTCACTATCTCAGCCTCGCCATAACAATTTCAAGAAAATGAATAATTTAGGTAAAGCTATAGGATTAATTCTCTTCATGGGAATTATTCTAACTTCCTGTTTATTACTTGTTTCTAAACCTAAGGATCAAGTAGTAACCGTTACAGAGTTTCCTCAGGATGGAGTAAAAGTATCTAAAGTAACTCCTACTTCTGAGTTCGAACGTAATCAGATTACAATATCTGTAATGCATGAACTTGATTCACTTGATAATATTTATCGAGTAGAAGCAGGTATGCAAAAGATTCCTACTGAAGTGTTCAATAACTACTGTATTGAAGTAATGAATCACTACAAAGACCAAATTCAAAGTATCTTTTATGATCCTTTGGAAAATCCTCGTATAAAAATCAGATGGGTTAATTAACTATGATTATTTCTTGTATTACAACAGCTTCTAATAAAGCTGTACTCATTAAAGGAATTCCCTTTCGTATTGTTCAAATTAAAGGCTTTGTTGTAAATACAGATACAAATCAAGTTCTTCACATCTACATTAACAGATTGTATGATTTGTTAATGACTTGTTGTTTATACGAAAAAGTCTTTACAGAATAATGTAGGAAGTTGTATCTATAATTAATAACTAAATAAATTAACAGTATGAAGGGTGGAAAACCTGGACTGAATGTCCGTCGCAAAGGTGCTCTTGCTCGCCTGGAAGTTACGTATGAAGCTTTCAAAAAAGCAGGTGAAGACAAAAGGAATTTGATTACGGGAAAAACTACTCCCTACGATCAAGAAATCGCACGCATGGAGCGTGAGATTGCAACACTCAAATCTCGAATCTATAACTAAAACAAAGAAAGAAGATGTCAACGATTGGACAGGTAAGACGCATGCTTCGTATTCAGGCACTCGAAGCTGCAAAACGTGAGGATTATCGAACACGTACTCGTGTTCAGAAAATCTACATCAAAGATAAGATTACGAGGAACATCACTGTAAAAGAGATTACTCACTTCCCGAAGAAAGAAGAAGAAACTCCTGCAGAGGTAGAAACTCAGGTAACTGAATAAAATTACATATACTTTCAGGCTTCAGTAAAAGATTTGGTGAATTTAGATGATTCCATTGCTGTACAGAATTTTTCTGTTAGGATAACATAAGGCAGCATAATTGATTCTAATACTTGCATACTTGAGAGTTCGAACTGTATCAATGACCAAATAAGAGATACAGATTTTTTAAATAGGTTGCAACCTATTTGGGACGCTAATGGATATTATTATGATGTTGTTGCAGTAAAACATATAGTAAGAAGGTTAGTGAAAAGATGTGAATAGCTCAGTTGGTAGAGTGGTAGGATTGCTATAGGTCGCGGGTTCGAATCCCGTTTCACATCCAAGATTAAAAAATTAAAATTATGTTTTGGTTTATATATAAAGTAACTCTCGTAGTTATTGTAATAATGATAATTGCAGTATATTTTAAAGATCGAGAGCTTTTCAAGTCGCAAATTTTTAACTTATTT
>CALEBD010000131.1 GCA_937944945.1 uncultured Clostridium sp.
TCCATTCCTTAGCAGACCTATAATATTCTATTACACTGCCAACAGCATCTACTTTTAATACAGCAGGATTGTCTAATCTAGCAATATAGTTCTATGGTATAAGATTAAGTCTTTCTCCATTCGGTTTATTAAGGGCTTTATTAAATCCTTTATCATCATTACGTACAGATAATTTATCTTTAAACCACTCAGAAAATCCTTTAAATGGGGCAGATAATTTATATAAACCTTTAGAGGCTCTCCATTCAGCACCAATATATCTGTATAAGCTACCAGATATTTGTGGAGTCCTATAAGGATAAATTTTACTTAAATTGGTATATTCCGCATTAGCCTCAGCCATTGTCTGTAGTAAAGCATCATATAATGCTTTAACTTCTGGATTATTCTAAATTTTATTATATCTGTCCGAGGAATCGTATTTATCTTCTTTAGGAATCCAGTATTCATCTTTTAATTCAGGGTGATCTACCTGAGCTCGATAATAGGCTTTATTATAAAAAGGGCTATCCTTAGATACTTCTAACCAATTATTATTAGGTACTCTTTCGATTAAACTTTCATCCTTAGGAACAAGTTTAGTATACCAAGATTTAGGAACTGTTTTAATACTTACTCTACCATTACTATCCGTGCTTTTAATAGTATATGCATTAGCTTGTAGCCATAGTTGTGCAGATTCTGGGTCATCGTTTAGCAATGAATCATAAAACTTACGTTTATCTTCATACCACTATTTTGTAGGAACAGTTTTTGCAATTTCATCAAACTCATATTCCCCAGGAATAGTAGAAGCTTTCTTTTGTTTCCTTATTTGAGTCATTCTACGAGATATAGCGCTAAGTGCATTTTTAGTCCCTTGAGGCAGATTATTAGCATCTATTTCCCCAGTAGAATCTTCTCGAAACATAGACAATATTGCTCTTCTACGTTCCTATAATGCTGCGTATTCTTCTCCGTAATATTTTTTAGCAGCTTTATCTAGCATTTGATAAAACTTTTCTTTATACTATACTTTAGAATTAAGCTCCAGCCATTCATCTTTTTGAGCTTGTGTAAGCGTTTTATCGCTCATTACACGAGCTTTTTCTTTTTCATAAGCTTCGCTATTCTTAGTCAATACAATGCCTTCAGAAAGCTTTTTATTAAGTTCCTATAGTTCTTCCGCTACCTATAATTGTATACCTTGTTTTTTACGGCCATTTATATCATATATACTAGCTAACTATTTTTTTTCTAACTAATGCTTTTTTAACTGAGCTCTTTCTTGGGGGTTTAATCTTTCTAGTCTAACTATACCATAATTATCTCTAGCTTTATTTTGTAGGTTACGAATATTTATTTGTATAGATTCCCTTTGCTACTGTGTTTCATTACTAAGGTGATTGAAAGCCTCATAATAATCAGCAGTAAAACGCCTTTCACAATGTTCCGATAACCATTTATTTCTCAGTTTATTATATTCTATACGTATTGCTCTATTTTCTGGTAAATTTAAGTCAGTAATATCAATACCTAATTGCATACAAATATTATCCATCTCTTTTTTGTACGCTTTTTCAAATTTCCCATAATTTCTAGACCTTACAAAATATCCAGTAGTGTTACCATCATCGTCTACCTCAAATAGCTATAGTTGATTATATTTATTAGTTTTCTATAATAGTTCTACTAACTAGTTTTGTTTAGCGTAGGTATCTTTTCTTACTTTTTCTTCGGCACCATTTATAAGATAAAAAATAGATTTTATACAATCGTCCTTTATTTTATCTCCAGCACCAAATAAATAAGTAAGATAAGATATATCCTTATCGTAAGATGTAATATCAGTCTATTCGTATCTATATATGGTAACAGCTCCTACTTCTACTCCGACATCTTTTAGTATTTTAGATGCGTTCCTGGCTATCTAGCTTTTAACTATAAGTTGCCCTTCTGTTAATAAAGCCTAATACGACTTAGCTCTCTTTATCAATCTATCTAGTTTGTAGTTGCCATTGCCATCTTTACCTACTATTTCTCTATAGGGTTCCCTATATATCAGTTGCTGAACTATATCGTCTACTATACCAACATAAAAACTAAAGAAATTCTAGTCTAAATCATTAAGTTTAGTATCATCTATTATTTCATTATTTTTTCTAGCTTTTATTAACATTTCAGATGCTGTTTTGATTTCATCTGCTGACTGTTGTAGGAAATTATTAATACTTTCATAGTCTGATACTAAACCCTGAGTAATATTCTAAATTTGCCACTCCATAGTTTTTTTAGCTTGCTACTCTACTATAGGATCCGGATGTTTAAATATTTTTAAACGAGATTGTAGCGCTTCATTTATACTTTGCGCTAAATTATGAGTAATTTTTTCAAACTATTCTTTATCTTGTTCTATCTAATCTAACTGGGATTCCATATTAAAGATAGCTTGTTGCTACCTAGATACTAAATCGTTAGTATTATCAAAAAAGTACTAATAGGGAATATTATTATCCACATTAAATGATATTAAATCTAACAATTCTCCCTATATTACTTCAATATCTTGTTGACTATACTATTTTGTGAGTAGATTTACTATACTTCGCCATATTTTTTGTAGCAAATCTTTTATTGAATTTACTTCATTTTTATTTGCAATATCATTTATAATGTTTTCTACAAATGACTAGTTAGTTAATAATTCTGAAGTGAATTCATATATATCTTTTAAACCGTAATAATCTCCTGTTTCTTTTTTAGGGCCTTCAATTAGTAAAACCTTTTTATAAAGTTTATTTATTGTATCATATACATATTTCTCTTGCTAAGAGAAATTTTTGCCCTATTTTACTCTATATATACTGCTTACTGTATAAGCATGCACTATCTCATGCATTAACGTTCTGATATTTTTATCAGTACTCTACATTGAAAAAGTTGCAGGATTAATTCTTATTGTATTATTTGTTAAAGAATAATCCATATACTAAGTATTAGCAGATAATTCAATTAATATATTACTATCCTTAAACAAGTTATACAGATTATCAAATCTACTTCCGGCATAGTAGAACTATAGTTGCTACAGAGCATTAGAAACGGTAGTCACAGTGTCTTTATGGAATATTTTCTATAAAGTATAATCTAACCCTATGTTAGGGTCGTACTCAAAAACAGGTTCTGCTTTAAAGATACTATCATCCTAAGTAGAGAAAACCCCTTGATTATCTACCGATTTTATTTGATTTGAGTTAATAGCTACGAATTCTTTTGAAGTATCCAATTGATTTGTTGTTTCAACTAAAATTCCGTCATTTCCTTGAGGAATAGTTTTAGTACTAATAAAATCTCCATCTTCATCATAATATCCTTCTTCCTTAGACCATTGTCGGAACTCATGTAATGTCTAAAAATTAATAGGATTCTTTATATTTAAAAATACACTATAATAAGTAGGAGAGCCAGTTTTTCTTCTAAATGTGACAGCATTGGCAAATTCATTCGCTTTCTACACATTGTCTGTAAAAAAATTCCCTAATGTGGCAGTACCAGTACCTTTCAATGTATTTCCAGTTTGTTGACTTCTGTCAAATATATTTATGTTATAAAATCTTCATTAGTACCATGATATACAATCAGCGGTTCTCCATTTTCATCTACTATCTTTGATGAACCTTCAACGTTGTTTATCCAATCACCAAACCAATTTTTAAATTCGTCTGTAAACACTTTTACTTTAGCCTTAATAGCTTGTTCACGATTGCCATTATAATGGCTCAAAAGATCTGAAAACAGCTTAGAAGGCTCCCCATTGGGAGCCTGATCTATAGCATGACCGTTATTTTCAGACACTACGTAATATGCAGCGTCTTTACTACCTAATACTGTAATAAGTTCGTCTACTGCTGCTTTTACTTCTTTATTATCTAAAATTAAACACTGCATAATTACTTACATTCTTCTTTACGTTTTTTACCATTTTTTTTCAGATTATTCATAGTACCTTCATCTATTTCAACTATGTCATCAATAGGGGTTTCTACACTATCTATGATTTCTGTTATGAGTTCGGTAACATCAACAGTTTCAGGTTCTGGAGTTAAATCTTCAAATTCTATTCCACTGTCAGTTTCCATTCCATCTAAGTCTGCTAATAATGTATCATCTATATGATTTATATTATCTATTTCAGATGGATCTGAAGAATTGTCTATAAATTCTTCAGGAGATATAGTTTCTGATGATGTTATTTCCTATTCCTGAGTACTGCTATCCTATATTTCCTGATCAGTATAGTTATCTGCTTGATCTAACTCTATAGAAGCTTTTTCTTCTATATTATCGTAATTAGAATAATCTACAGAGTGATAACTATCATCTTTCACGAATACAATAGGTTCTTTTCCTCTTAATAACTGAACTCGCTTATCTATTAGATTAAATACATTATTTATCTAATCCAACATTTTATCAGTAAAATTATTAGTATCAAATGCCGATGGTTGATCGCCTTCTTTATACAACTCATATATTGAGTTAGAACCAGCATCATACCCCAATTTAGGTACTACTGTATATATTCTCTCAATAGTCTTTCCAGTATCAAGATTCACTATATCACCTATTCTTTGGTATACGTCAATATTATTGCCTGTACCTACTATTTTAAAGAATTTATAGTTTCTAGATATGTCATAATCTCCTTTCACACTTATAACTGTGTTAACATTTACCCTAGTCTTACTAGTTGCAGATGCTAGGTTAATCACATTAGAAACTCGTTCTCCGCCTTCATCATCACGTCTAACTCTTCTAACAAATACAGGTACGATGTCATTATCTCTCCAATAGTTTCTTACCAAACTTAAATATATAGAATCTACCTAATCAGATGTATTATTGCTATTTATTACAGAAGTATCTCCGTAATTTAATTTGTTAATAGCGTCAGCAATAGATGACACGTATCCTAATTTTCTCTTATACCACATAGGTACTAAGTTAAAGAATGAATTAGGAGTTCTATTATCATAACTAGTTAAAAATGAGTACTTAACTAAGGTTTCAGCAAATTCCTTAATAACATTATCTTCGCTAGTAAGTAAGTCATAGAATGCTGATCTTAGTCTGTCCTCATAATACCTAGAATTATTCATAGTAGATGTGGACGTGTTGATATAACTTATATTTCTTTTATTATTAGAAGTTACTGCCTGTAGATAGTTAAGTAGTTCATTCGTAATATTACCAGATTCATCTACAAAAGTCATCAGATTAATATCATCCTTATTAACTCTAATATAGTTCTTTATACTGTTTAATCTACGAGCAATGCTATCTTTTCCAAATAAAACGTCATTTATATCACTGTCAGTTAACATAAGATTTGTACTATTAGCTACTACTTTAGCTCTAATTATACTTTCTATTTTATTAGAAAGGGCTCCAACATATTCTTTATTACTAGTAGCTTTATATTTAAATAATATAGATTTACCATTATTAGTAGGAACATAATTTCCCCCTCTTATTTGCTATAATATAGAAGTAAGTATCTCTTTATAACCATTTGTAGCTGCAAATACTTGTGATCTCAACATATTATTTGATAAATCCATAGCATATATCAACTTCTTATGTAAGAACGTATTTCCAAAGTAAACGTTTAGTCCATTTGTATTTGCTATAGTAGTAAAGAATTTTTCTTTATTATCCTCTATAAATGTAGTATAAGAATTATAAAAGTTCTATAATTGAGATAAGTTATTACCATACTTCTTAGTATCTAT
>CALEBD010000132.1 GCA_937944945.1 uncultured Clostridium sp.
AGTTTAATATTAATAGAGAAGATACAAATCTAATTTCATCTATTAGAAATAATACATTAGTAAAAGATATAGTAAAATATATTGACTATGAAGACATACCAACACTAAACATGGTAGCTAATTTAGGAGGTGTATCTATAGAATATATAAAAGGTAAACCTGTAATTTCTGGAGATATGTATGTATCTAAAATGGGCACTACTTAGGAAAGACCTGCTAATATTATAAATAAAGGATTTCAATATTTTGATACTACTATAAACAAACCAATTTTTTGGGATGGCTCTAAATGGATAGATGCTACAGGAGCTACTGTATAACAATAAAATAATTAAGATATGGCATAGTATGCAACTAAAGATGAATTAAATGAACTCACAGGATTAGTAAGAACATTGTAGGGTAATGTTTAGACTCTAGATACTAGTGTTGGTGAGCTTGATACATTAGTAGAAAGAATTAATCACTTATCTACTTTAAAAGATGTTACCATTACTTATATTACAGAAGGAGACTTAATATAGTATAGTAGTGATGGTACATGGCATAATGTATCTCCAGCTGTATTGGCAGATTATATTAGTGGCGAAGGCGGTATTATCGACACTGCTGTAGTTAAAGCATTAATAGCATCAGAAGGCGGTAAGTTATTCTTAAGTAAACTATACGATGATACAGCATTGGGTGTTATTACATTTAAGAATAGTGTAATAGCTGATAGTATGATATATGCTAAAAAAGGAATTACTATTGGTAATTATATATCAGGACTACTTGGAGATGGAGCTATAATTGATGAACACGGCAATATAGAAGCCGGAAGCTTAACCCTTAGAGAATTCTTATCTGTACCAGAATTGCGTTTTAATCGAGTAGATGTAGTAAGCGGCGAACTGTGGAATTCTATCGCTTTTGGTACTATTGAATCAGTAGATACTAAAAACTAGATAGCTACTCTTAAACTAGAAGAAGGCGAATATAGTGGGTTACATGTTAATGATATATGTAGAGGTATATGGCATAATATTAGTGGAGTAAATGAAACTACTCCAGGTACAGATGAATGTGGGTTTGAAAAAATGTAGGGATTTAGTACTGCTTATTTTACTCCTATTGAAATTCTTGATGAAAGAGGTAAACAATTTAGATATTCATTAAAGCCTAATACCACTCAACATCCTACTGCTAATATGAAATTTGCAGTATATGGTAATTTCTTAGATGAAACTAGACAATCTAGTGCTTACTCTACAAGAGATTATAAGAGGTTCTTAAAAGATGTTAGTACTTGGGCAATAGATTGGACTAATATAGCATCACAGTTTGGTAAAATAGAAGGGTTGACTATTCCTGGAGCTCCAGATGATGGAGTACTACATGGAGATGGTGCTTACTTAACTAATGTCTACATGACAGGTGCTATGATTTAGTTTACTCCAGAACAAGAAGATAGTCTCAAAGGATAGGATGCTTACTCAGTAAATCTTACTAAAGACAACCTATCTGTTATTGTGGATAATGAATTAAATATATTAGATAAGTATAGCCAGCTAGATAATTTAACATTTGGAGTACAAGCTTTTAAAGGTACTACAGAATTATCATATTCAGATGTATATGCTGAAGGATCTTACTTCTTAACTTGGGAAGCAACAGGTCTTAAGTGTACGATGGCTAATGGTATATTCACAATTACAGATATTTTATCTGTTACTAATAGTCCTCATATAGACTTGTTAATTAACTGTGAAGGTAATGCTACATTTAAAAAGACAGTAGTATTATAGTTCCATTTACAACCTAATTCATTATGGACTACATATAACGATAACGATGCTATACCCGATAGACCTACTGGTGATGGTACTACTAACGGTTGGCATAGAAATTATACAGCATCTGCAATATGGATGTCTACTAAAAGTTCTATTGAAGTAGATGATCCTAATGTAGAATGGGGAGATCCTAATAGATTCCGTGGTGCTTCAGTAGCTGGTAAAGATGGTGAGTATACTAGATTTGCATATACTGAATCAAGCGTACCACCACCTACTCCTATAGGTGATACTGTTCCACCTAAAGACCCAAACAATAAATACACTTGGACTATGGACCCACCGCAAGGAGATCCAGAAAAAGGTATTTGGGTATGGCAGTCTATACAAACTGTTTATTCAGATAAGTCTACTTCTGGTTGGTCAGAACCTTTCCGTTTAACAGGAGCTGATGGTAAAGATGGTAACGATGGTAATGATATAGAGTTTGTATATAAGATTACACAAAATAATTCTGCACCTACTTTACCAGCTAATAGTAATAGAGATGATTATACAGAACCAAACAATGGTTGGTATGATAATCCTCAAGGTGTTAGTGAAACTTGGCAATACGAATGGGTAGCTCAACGTACTAAACCAGCGGCTAAAGCAGGC
>CALEBD010000133.1 GCA_937944945.1 uncultured Clostridium sp.
ATGGGGAGAAATTTCTCATTTTAACTTGTACTAAATCTTGACATAGGACCACATTGTTGATTTATCTAAATCAATCTTAACCACTTCACCAAAATACATTAGCTCTAATATCGTGGAATCAAAACTCGGCTCCTTCCTTAACCTAAGTCCATCTGTAGCAACTCCACCTTCCTCAGTAAAAGAATATGTCGAAGTAGTGGGTACTAAATAACCAATAGCATAATTTGTTTCTTCATGTTCTGCTTTTATGCTTTCTGCAGCATTTACCGATATTCCGTTTGATTCTATTACGGCAAACATAATCAATAAACAAACTACTATATTTTTTATAGTTTTTTTCATTTCATAACCTCCTTTACTCTCCAGCTGTATATGTATAGGGAATCGTGTACTTCGTTGCATCTGTTATATATTTACTCAAATATTTGGTACAATAATATTTAACAGTCATTTTTCTGCTATCTGCTGATACTGTATAATCATAAGCGTATGAACTATACTGTGGATATGTTTCTGTTAAATCAAACCCCGAACCAGCATCAACAAATGAATTATAATATACAACATTATTTACAGTAACTGTTTTTGTATCAAGATAAAACCAATGTACCTTATCATAAAAATAAAACTGCTTGCTATCATCTGCCAATGGCATAATACCGTTTTCTTCTCTACAATCTGTATTTTCTTCGATCACACTATTATTATGCAGTTCCATAATATAATCTTCAAATTCTTCCAAATCCATGCTTGTAAAAAAGTCGATCAACTTATCCATAGATGTATCCATAGCATTTAATTCATCTTCTGTTGCTAACTTATAATTAGTTCCCAACTCTTCATTGATTTCACTTAACCTATCTTCATATGGTAATAACACGTCTTCTATATTACTCGCAGATACCGACAATGTATTACCCAAAACCATTATTAGTGCCAAAACAATAATAAAACTTTTTCTAAGTTGCTTCATATTTTTTACCTCCATTGGTGCTAGAATATAAATAGTACAAGCCAAAATGAGAAATTCCAAATACACATAA
>CALEBD010000134.1 GCA_937944945.1 uncultured Clostridium sp.
TTTAAAGGTACTATGAAAAAATTAATGGCTTATCTAGGCAAATATACTTATGCTATAATTGCAGTTTTTATATTCGCTATAGGTAGTGTTGCATTCTCAGTAATAGGGCCTAAAGTTTTGGGAAAAGCGACAACAGAGATATTTAATGGATTAATAGGTAAAATCTCTAGTGGAGATGGAATAAACTTTGACAGAATAAAAATAATCTTATTAACTTTAGTAGGTTTATATTTAGTAAGTGCGATACTTTCTTTTATACAAGGCTTTATAATGAGTGGTATATCTCAAAAATTAGCGTATAACTTGAGAGATGAGCTTTCTAAAAAAATAAATAGATTGCCAATGAGTTATTTTGATAAAACTACAAATGGTGAAGTATTATCTAGATTTACAAATGATATAGACACTTTAGCACAAAGTTTAAATCAAAGTTTAACTCAAATAATAACAGCAGTAACTACTTTAGTTGGTGTATTTATAATGATGCTTACAATAAGTGGTGTTATGACGGTTGCAGCACTTGTAATAATACCAATTGGGATGTTTGTAATATCAATGATAATAAAAAGATCTCAAAAATTCTTCGCACAACAACAAGCATTTTTAGGAAATGTAAATGGTCAAGTTGAAGAATTATACGGTGGACACTTAGTTGTTCAAGCATTTAACGGTCAAGAAGATGCTATAGAAAAATTTGATGTAACTAACGAAAAATTATATCAATCAGCATGGAAATCACAATTCTTATCAGGTTTAATGCAACCTTTAATGAGTTTTGTTGGTAACTTAGGATATGTTTTAATATCTATATTAGGAGGATTTTTAGTAATTAAAAATTCTATAGAAGTTGGGGATATACAATCTTTCATACAATATGTAAGACAATTTAACCAACCATTAAATCAAATTGCACAGATATCAAATCAATTACAATCAACAGCAGCATCTGCAGAGAGAATATTTGAATTCTTAGCAGAAGAAGAGGAACCAATTACAGAAAATGATTCTGTTAAGGTTAGTAGACATGATGGAGAAGTAGTATTTGATCACGTTAGATTTGGTTATGATGCAGATAAAATAATAATAAAAGACTTTAATGCAAAAGTTAAACCAGGACAAAAGATAGCTATAGTAGGACCAACTGGTGCTGGTAAAACTACAATAATAAAATTACTTATGAGATTCTACGATGTAAATAGTGGTGCAATATATGTAGATGGTAAAAATATAAAGGACTACAATAGACAAGAACTTAGAACTCATTTTGGTATGGTTTTACAAGATACATGGTTATTTAGTGGTTCTATAAAAGACAATATAAAATACGGAAAATTAGATGCTACAGATGAGCAAGTAAAACAAGCGGCTAAAGCAGCTCACGTAGATCACTTCATAAAAACTCTACCATCAGGATATGATATGGTATTAAATGAAGAAGCAAGTAATGTTTCACAAGGTCAGAAACAATTACTTACAATAGCTCGTGCAATACTTGCGGACCCAGAAATACTAATATTAGACGAAGCTACAAGTTCAGTTGATACAAGAACAGAAGTATTAATTCAAAAAGCGATGGATAATCTAATGGAAAACAGAACAAGTTTCATAATAGCACATAGATTATCTACAATAAGAAATGCAGACTTAATATTAGTTATGAAAGATGGAGATATAATAGAACAAGGAACACATGAAGAGTTATTAGCTCAAGATGGATTCTATACTAACTTATATAACTCTCAATTTGACAATGACGAGGACCAAGAACAAGCTGTATAATATTAAAAAGGGGATATTGCCTAATAGGTGAATATCCTCTTTTTTAGTTCTAAGGAAATTATATTTATGATATTAAGGAGAGAAAATGAGAATATTGATAGATGGAGATGGATGTCCAGTAATAGATGAATGTATAAAAATATCAAATAAATTTAAATTAGAATCTATAATATTTTGCGATACATCGCATTATTTTGATAATAAAAACGTAAAGGTAGTTGTGATATCAAAAGGTGTTGATGCTGTTGATTTTGCTATTTTGAAAAACTTACAAAATGGAGATATAGTAATTACACAAGATTATGGTCTTGCATCATTAGTACTAAGCAGAAATTCATATGCAATAAACCAAAATGGCATGGTTTATACAGACGAAAATATAGAAGAACTATTATTTTCAAGATATATATCTAAAAAAATGAGAAATAGTGGAGCTAGATTAAAAGGACCTAAGAAAAGAGATAAATCTCAAAATACAGTTTTTGAGCAAAATCTTGAAAAATTAATTTTAGAGAAGATAACAAAATAAAAACTTTAAATTATATTTATTAGTCAAATATGCTTGTAAAAATAATACACTTACTGCTATCATTAAGGTATTATTAATTGTTGTTAAATTATAATATTAAATGGGAGAAATTTGTATGACGAAAAATTTTAAAGATATCGATAGTATAATATTTGACTTAGACGGAACACTATGGGATTCAAGAAAAGAAGTTGCAGATTCTTGGAGTGAAATAATAAAACAATATGATTATAAAAGGCAAGATGTAAGTTTTCAAGAAATAAATGATTTAATGGGAAAAACTATAGATGAAATAGAAGATATATTATTCCCAGATATACCTAAAGAAAAAAGAACAGAAATACTAGCTGAAGCTTGTAAACATGAAAATGAATATCTAGCTAAATACGGAGCAAGATTATTTGATAATTTAGAAGATACTCTTGAAAATCTTTCTAAAAAATATAGATTATTTATAGTAAGTAACTGTCAAACAGGTTATATTGAGGCATTTTTAAATTATTATAATTTAAATGAACAAAAGTTGATTTTAAGTAATATTTTATCTACTATTTCTTTATCTGAACTTGAAATTTTAAAAGAAAAATATGCTAATAGTTTATCTGATGATAGTAAAATTTTTATTGAATTAATGGAAAGAATAGAGAAAGTAGAAACAAAAGAAGAATTTGATAAACTAATAGAAAATTGTCAGGATGAAACAGTAAAAATCATTTTTACTATTCTTTATTTTACAGGGATGAGAAAAGGAGAACTATTTGCACTAACTGTCAAAGATATAGATTCAAAAAATGGAATCATTAATATTGATAAATCATATCAACGCATTAAAGCAAAAGACACTATTGGTCCTCCTAAAACCGAAAACAGTTTTCGAAAAGTTGATATACCACAATTTTTATGTGATCAATTAGAAGAATATCTAAAAAAGCATTATATTCTCAACGAAGATGATAGAATTTTCAAAGAATATTATGTAATAATTAGAGATAGATTAAAAAAAGCCCAAAAAAGAGCTAACCTAAACGAAGAATTTACTTTACATTCTTTTCGGCATAGTCATGTTTCATTACTTATAGATTTAGGCTATAGTCCAACCATTGTAGCCGATAGAATTGGTGAT
>CALEBD010000135.1 GCA_937944945.1 uncultured Clostridium sp.
AAATAATTATATGCTAATACTGAACATCCTACAGGAACTACACCTATAGCATCTCCTAATAATCCCATTTCTTCTAATACCTCTGCTACTAATCTATGGATTATACCATGTGTACATCCTGGACAGTAGTGAGTTATCGCATCAGTTAAACCGTTAGTTTTCTTAAATACTACAGCCATTATTTAGCACCTCCTAAAGCGACTTCTCCCATTATTTCTTTAGCTTTTTCAGCTATATCACTTGGCACTGGTATCATACCACCACTTCTTCCATAGAAGTGAACCGGTAATTTACATTCACATGCTAATCTAACATCATCTATCATTTGACCTAAACTCATTTCTACTACTAATAAGTTTTTAGCATTTGGTATTTTCTTGAATGCTTCATTTGGATATGGCCATAAAGTTTTCGGTCTAATTAATCCTACTTTGTATCCATCTTTTCTCATTGATTTTATAGTAGATTTAACTATTCTAGAAACTGTTCCATATGCTACAAATACTAATTCAGCATCTTCAGTTTTATATAATTCATATTGAGCTTCATTTTCTTCTATAGCTTTATATTTTCTTTCTAGATGTTGGTTATGTCTTTCTAGTTCTTCTGATTGTAAATAAAGAGAATTTATTACATTTGGTTTTCTCTTGTTTTGATGCCCACAAGCAGCCCAATCTTTTGGAGCCAAGTCTCTATGTTTACGTTCTTTATCAAAGTCAACTGGTTCCATCATTTGACCGATCATACCATCTGCAACTACCATAACAGGAGTTCTGTATTGGTCAGCTACGTCAAATGCTTCTATGATCATATCAACTGCTTCTTGAACTGATGATGGAGCAAATACTGGAGTTCTATAATCACCATTTCCTCCACCTTTAGTACTCATATAATAATCTGATTGAGAAGGTTGTATTGTTCCTAGTCCAGGACCACCTCTCATTATATTTAAAACTACGCAAGGTACTTCAGCACCTGCACAGTAAGCAATTCCTTCTTGTTTTAATGCAACCCCTGGAGAAGATGAAGATGTCATAGCTCTAACACCAGAACCACCTGCACCGTAAACCATATTTATAGCTGCTAATTCTGATTCTGCTTGAATAAAA
>CALEBD010000136.1 GCA_937944945.1 uncultured Clostridium sp.
ATTCTGAACATTGGCTCAATAAAGTCTGTGTCCTTTGGTTTCAGCATGTCTGGAGTTACATTTGGCATAAATTGATTCACATTCAAAGTACCTCCCCACATACCGAACCTCTCTAATGACTTCTTTGGATCATCACTGAAATTACCAGTGCCCTTATAGAAGTTTTCGGAGAGAGAGTGAGCATCTATAACTATTTCTGGCACATCTGATACCATCAAGCTATGAGCTGCACTTAACACCATTACATCGGTGTTTTGTTTTTCAATAGGTGGCATAATTTATCTCGGTTTACTATCTTGATCACCTCTTCTTGGGTTTGGGTTATTTTTGTCCCTGCCCTTACGATCTGACCTTTCTTTATCGTCTTTTCTATCCTTTTTCTTCTTACCAGTATCTGTATCACCAGTACCGGATGAATCATCTGAATCTACTGGTGTACGGGGTTCTGGTAGATCAGGATTTTCATACCCCATATCACGTGCAAATTGATCCTGGCTTATGATACCCTGATTGTAAAGTGTTATATTTACACGAGCCCTATATTCCCTTGCTTGCTGTAACTTAATGTCATCAGAAACTGTTGAAGTTCCAAATTGAATTGTTATTCCCTTGTTATTAAATCCAGCCAGACGCAGTTCTAGAGAATAAAAGAATTCCAATACAAATATTACAAGTGTTTGGATATTCTTTAACTGGGATATCATCTTTGACAGCTGTATACCAGCCCCTCCTTCTGTTCCAGCTTGAGATGCTGATACTCCTATGATAGAACCATTTACCCCCAACCCATTAGCAACAGACTGCTGGTTCATATTCCACGGGAGATTTATGTTCTGCATAGAAGCTGATGTTGACTTCAGGTCGAATTCATGATCATCAATATAACCAACTACAACTCCATCTGACATACCACTAACTATGTTAGTCTTCATCTTACGGAGTGTACTGTTTAGACGACCTTGATAAGCTTTTTCACTTTCACCAGCAGTACGAGGAGGTTTAGCCATCTTTGCCTCTAAGAATCCAACCATACCCATGATCTCCATGATATGTTTGAAATTCTTTCTCATAGTATGCTGACCAGCTATAGAGTCTAATGCAGACATAAATGGAGGTACTCCATACGGTTCATCAGTATCATTGTACATCCCAACATAACAATATGTTTCTGTATTAAGTCTGATGAATGTATCCTTTACTCCATCTACTATCCTTGGATTCCTCTGATATGGATGATATACTCCATTGTTCTCTCTCTTAAACCTTATAGTTTCGGGTTTAATGAATAGTATGGTTTCCAATCCTGTTAACTTCTTGTTTGGTACTCCTTCCACCGATATAGCACCACTAACAAGAAGCTGAACAATGAACTTGTTTACCACCCCATCTATACCAGCTGTATACCTTGACCATTTCTTAGATACCTCTCTAAGATGGTTCCTCATCTTGGTTGATTCTTCTGCGGTATTATTCGGGAAGTCTATGGTATGGCCAGTATTGGACAACTTGAACATGTCTTGTAGTGCAATACTGACATCTGGATTTACTTTGTATAAATCCCTGATAATAGGTATTAGTTCTGTTCTGAAAGTTGGGGTAACTAAGTTAGTCATACCATTTAAAGTGGTAATTAACTCTGAGTTTCCCACACCATCATCAGGTTGGGAAACTCTTCCTGGACTTATAGAACCCTTTCCTTCGTCTTTGTTCTTTGATTCTTTAGGCTTTGACCTAATGAACCAACTGATAGGATTAAGTTTCATGTTATGTAAATTTGTTTATGTTCTACTGAGGAACTACTACAGTTGATGATGCACTATGACATCTTATGTGATTAGTTATGGCTTTACCGAATATTGAATCATCAGAATAAGTTTCACCTTCCAAATCAATATCCATGGATGATGTATTCATTCTGTGTTTACCCCTTGCAATTGGTCTTCCTGCACCATCATATATGAATGTGTAAGCCTCTTGTACAAAGAATGGATCCTTAATGATTACATTGTTTTCTCTTATATCATTTTCAAGATTCTCTATAATCACCGACCTATTTTTAGAAGTAGTTAACCACCCGGGGAACTTCTCTTCATCAGGTCGGCTACTTCTTCGTTTCCTAAGTAATTTTGTGTAGAAGTAAAGATTTGGGTAACCCTCATCCTGAAGTATAGTGGTCACCGTCATACCTACATCATTTGTCTCTGGAGCTAACTTAGCAAAGTTATACTTCTCCCCGATATCACCAAGAAATCTAGCATATTTGTTCAGAGGTATTCTACCCTTGTATACTGCAGCCTCTTCTCCATCCCTGTCCATGCAAGTAAAAGCTGAGTAGTCAGTACCTCTACCAGTAGAACAGTCTGCTCCAATGAAATATTCTTTAGTTTCATCTGGTTCATTGAATTCCTTGTATCTTGAATTGATTATTGGGTAGTCGAATAAGCAATCTTCAATTGCTTTAATATCAACCATATCGAATACAGTGTTACCAGATGATAAGAAGTCACCATCTATCTCCTGAGCAGTTCTCTTAGGTCCCAAAGCAGCAGACATCTCTTCATACCACTTCTGATCTCGATCTGGATGCATCTGCCAATACAATCGTATGGGATTAAAGGTATTACCACCAGCTATAGCATCTACCCAAGTACTGTGAAAAAATGAGCCAGTACCATAAGGGGTACTGTTTATGATAGCACTCCCCCCAGTTGCGAGGGTCGGAAATGCTGCTCCCCAAATAGTTGAAGCCCATCTAACTACTGCTGCCTCATCAATTACCAACAATGACAAAGATTCAGAACGACCAGCTTGGTCTGATGTGGGTATAGATTCAATTATTGAACCATTTGCAAACTCCATGCTAGATACAGAACCGAATTCTCCAGTACGACCATTTGTAATTGGTTCTTGTAGATATGAAGGAAGATTCTTATACATGAACTTAATCTTCTTCAGTACCTTCTTTGCTACAGTATCCTTGATAGAGATGATGTTTATCTTCTTGTTGGGATGGTACATTGCTAACCAAAGGCAATACATAGATATCAACTCCGTAATACCAGCCTGACGAAATTTAAGGATGATATTGAATCGGTTCAGCATGAATTGATATAGCACTGCTTTCTGAAAAGGATAGAGCAAGAACTTAACCATACCCAACACAGGGTTGATAACATAGCAGAAAGTAGAGAAGAAGAATGGATCCTTCATCACACGGACCAAGGTCTTAAGTTGTTCCGGTGTAATACTCTGATCTTCTAATAATGTCTCCTTTCTTGCCATATCAAAAACTGTATGAAACTCTTATGTACGGATCTAGTGATAAATTGTCCCTGAGTTTGGGATAATAGTTGAAATTCAACCCTGCCTCATAATTAAATTTACTGGTATTGTACTTCAAGCCTAAATCCAGATCATGCATGTTATGTACTGGTCTGATGGTATACTGTACAACTGGATCAAACCTTTTTAGGAATGAAGTTTTCTTATGGGTCAATTTCCCATCCAAATAGTTGTACTGATAACGATCATAATTTACCCGATACTCTTCAGTAAATAGTTTACAGTCAGTATTGAAGGTAGTAATTGATAGTTTATCTCTACTGGAAAGTATCTGTAATAGTTTTGGAGCTTGTGGATAGTTAGTTAAGAATAACTCATTGTATTCAACCTTAACTGAATCCTTCTGTATGATAGTGACTACTCTATCGACATATTCAATACGTTCTATTGGTACTGAATCTATCTGATAGAGGAATACCATGCTGGGTAATTGCATTTTCGGAAACTCTACCTTGGGAACAAACGGTTTATTAATCCAAACCGTATCTGGTTGATGATGAATATTTTCAAGATCATCCTTTAATTCTGAATTTTGATTCCATAGCCAGAATATGGTTAAGGCCATAAATATGAAGGCTAGGGTTAAGATTACATTTTTCATTTTCTGTGTCTATTATTTTGTTCTTTCATATACCCTCCTTAAACGCGTATATAGGTAATAATATACTGTTTAAGGTATATTATTACCACGCGCAGCTATACATAACTAATATATAACATATTAGTTATGTAATGCCGCGTGCATACGCCCGCCCGCATATACGAGGGGGAATTATCTTAAAATTGAGGCCTTAATTAGGCACCTTTTTAGCCATATCCCAACCTCGTATACCGAGCCTTTGGTTAATGTATTCCTTCCCTTATTCAACCAATAGGTTGGATTATCCTTGTCAAAGTATACCTTGAAAGATTTTGGGAATCCCATTATGACTCGGTATTCATCAAGTCCCATGATCCTTCCATGGGGATTGAATTGTCTTGAAGAAGGTCTAACAGTTAATGGATAACCTCTTTTCCTATTACGATATACTCCCGGAAGAGTTTTCATTTTATGAGTTCTCATTGGCCATTTGTAATCATTTTTGAATTCGGTTTTCCATAACTTCCTCACTTGAGCTACAGTTAGGGTTGTCTTGGATTTATCAGCATAATGATACATGGCTAATTTTTTATCATCTGATTCTCTATAGTTTATATCTCTTTGTACTTCTTTTTTCAATTGACATAGATTTTTAGGCTTAGTGACTTGAAAAGTATGGTCAAATACTTCTGGATTAATCCCAGAATCTCTACGTATTCCTATCATCACTAACCTTTTTCTACTTTTCTGGGAATTACCGAATACCGTAACGGAATGACAGTGTACTATAAATTGATAATCGGGTAAATTATGCTCCCATTCCCCGATATGGATAAAATCTAGAAGTTTTGGGAGGTTCTCTAGCATAAATATTGCTGGTTTAAACTTCTTAACACTAGAAAGATACAAATTAAGGGTTGCATCTTCCCGAGGTTTACCCAAGGTTTTTTTCCTTGAATAAGAGAATACAGAGCTATGACCACAAGATGGAGAACCTAATATCAGGTCAATTTCGGTGTTTTTTACCTCTTCAAGGCTTTTTACAAATGGGATATCACCGAAATTGAGCTTCCATTGTTCTTCCTTCTTGGAATGGAATACAGCTCTTGGCTCAACATTTGCTACAAGATGATCCTTAAACTCAAAAAGAAGCGCCCCTTGCGCTCCACAGATACCAATTACATTCATTGAAAATAGATTTGTTTAATATATACCGGAGGGTCTTGCTAAAGACTACTATAATATGCAAATTTAATATTAAAACTATATGAAAGTTGGGGATTTACTACTGGTAACTGGCACTGCATTTTTTGAAAAGACTAAAATTGTTGACAGAAATAAGGGGATTTATACCTTAGAAAATGGAATAAAAACAGATAGAACTCTTCATCCATTGAATTCAACCTATAAAGTTGAACCTTTTGATGAGGAAAAGTATAAAAATCTCATGGCACAGAGACTTTTAACCAGAAATTTGGAGAAATTGACTCTGATCAACAACAAAGGGATAGAAAATCCAGAGATTGTTAGATATGCAGCTAATAAACTAAGTCGTATACTTGAAAAACTGGAAGAAAAATGATACGTTTCATGATAAGATTCCTTATAACAAATCACTTTATAAGGGTTATAGACAATGGGATTTCAGATGCAGGAGTACTTAGCAAAGCTTGGAAAGGAATAAACAAAGAGTATGAAGGCAATGAATCCTGGGAAAATGGCAAAAAAGAAGCCTTTCAAACATTCATCATCTGCTTTATAGGTCTAATCATTATTTCATATATTGTATGTTAACATCAACACCTCCTATTTGGTTCGGATATACACTTATTATCATGTATATCTTAGGATTCATCTTTTGCATTTTTCTAAGAAGTATAATAACTGAAATTCCTTTAAAAAGGTCAAGCACCAAAGTAAGGTATGGAGTTTTATTCCTTATATGGATGATGAGTCCAGCAGTAGTGATAGGATTATTCCTTTTAACCTTGAAAGTAATATTCAAACATGGCGATAAGAAGAACTGATATAGATATAATCCTTCCATACGTAACATACCAAGAAAAGATGACAATCCCAGTATGGGATGCCTACATCGAAAAGGTAGTTATTGATGGAGATATACCTTCCTTAATATCCCATAGATTATATGAAGGTATAAAGTCTATGATAAACGGTTATCCTCAAAAATTCAGTGGACAGCTTAAAGGTAATATAGAAAACCTACTGAATGATATAGAGGTTAGTATTTATAAGAAATACGGTATAACCTATTCCAAGTTAACGGTAAAAAGGAAAGGATATTATTTAATGATTTCTACAAAACCAGATCAATCATTTGACATTTGGGAATAATAAAACATCCAATAAACTATGGTAGAAGTATTAAGTCATTTTCTTGGATTCTTTATAGGATTCACACTAACTCTGGGTATAATAGGTTCAATTCTTTATTATATAAAACCAGATTCTAGAAAGTCAACATATTTTATATGGGATTTATTCATATTCGGAATAATAATTACTCCTGTTATACTCCTAACCCTGATTATAATATCACAATAAAATAACTATGGAGAGTATTAAAAATATTAGGGTGAATGGCTTCAATATCAGAATTGATAGGATATTTAGTTTAAGAGAAGCTTTATGGGTTAGAAAGAATTTTTTAATGAATAATGAAGCACTTAGTTATAAGGGAACCTCTTATGTTAAGGCAGATGTATTTCTATACAATTACGATTACCTATTTAATTCAGTTGGATTAGCTTTAGTACCGAGAGCAAAAAGTGATAACCCAATTTATCATGGTAGTGGGATATATGAATCACAATATAGGTTAAAGGTAGTTAAGTTAGTATCTGAGTTGAGGGGATTGGATTTATTATGTGAAAGATGTAAACCATGGATATTTAATTTACCGGAAGTTGATTGGAATGACTTTTGGGTTATACCAATGACAGTAGAAGGATTTATGGGAACTTTGTATTATGGTACTTATAGTAAGGATGAAGTAAGGGAGATATATGAATCCAAGGGATAGGCCTTATATAGGGAGCCTTAAAAATATCCTGGAAAATTTTGTGAAGAGCCTTTAAATGGGTTCTTCATTTTGTGTAGGGAAAGGGGGGGAGTAGTAATAAACTGTGTTCATGTAATCTGGTAGTATGATCTCCTATCATTGAGGAGAGTCCTTATGCGAGGAGCCCGGGACATTTAGCAGTAAAAATGAAGTTAACTACAGTTTGTGATGTAACTCTTATCGCGAGGTTTCTTTGGGAACTGGCAGTAAAAAGGGCACACGGTGTCCCTATCGCAAAATTAAAATTAATTAAAAATAGGGGACAAATTATGCCCCCTACTTCTTCAATGAAATTTAATTACTATTTTATTTTCAATAAATTGATAAGTTATTTTATTTTTTATTTGTTTCTTTTTCAATCCATGAATTAAAATAGTTTCTTTTTCATTTACATATATTTGAAATTCGTATGTTTTTTTATCAAATATATGTTTTATTTTATTTAGTAGTTTCATATCTTTATTTTTCGTTCATTGCAGAAATGAAATTTTTAATCGTGTCTTTCTTTTCTGTGTTTGCATTTGCGTCTACGATACATTCTACATTAATGTAAACTTGCTTTGCATATTCTTGCCACGCTTTTTTTAATGCTTTTCTTTTCTCTGCATTTTTATTGCTGGCAATAAATTCGGCAATAAAAGCGTCTAATTTCTTGCGCAATTTCATACGCAAATTTTTCTTTTCTTTGTCCGTTTTACACTCTGCAAAGATTTCTTTGCGATAAATCGATTTTCTTTCGCTGGTCGAAAAAATTTCGTTACCAATTGCTAAAATTTCATTTGCTTTCATAATAGTAAAAATTTAAATGGTTAATAAATTAAAATTATCTCCTTTTCTGTATTACAAAGATAGTGTACAAATTTACTAAATGCAAATTTTTAGACATAAATTTTGATTATTTTTTTCTATAATATTTTTATATTAGATCAATTTTATTTATACCGATTCGTTTCGATAGGTATAAAAATTGCATGGTGGTTGGTTAGGGTTTATATGGTTGTTGAGAGTTGGAGAGTTTGTTGGCATAATGTTGATTTGATTTATGGCCTTAGCTGGCACCATGAGGTACAGAATAGTCCAATAACTAGGCCTTTAATGTTCATCTTCATTTTCGGCCTTTGTCCCCATATATCTAGAGTATCATATATTTATAAATAACTAAATACTTGTCTTATTAATTGTAAAGTTCTATGATATGCCATTGATTGCATTGCATTACACCTTATTTGCATTGCACTGAATAAAAATTTAATATAGGATTAGGATATGGCACCTAATTGTACCTTAAAAGCCAATCTTAAAAGGCCTATAAGCCAAGCCACTAAAAGTGAAGTAGGGCCTTAATAATATACTTACCATAAAAGGCCTACCTTATAATAGGCCTTATATTAATGTTAACCTGGGATTTATTCCACGGAGGAAATTGTTATAAGGATAAGAGTGTTTCCGATATCTGATGCAGTGAATAGGATTTGTCCGAATTCAGTTCCTATTTCAGTGTTAAGGCTTTTGAGTAAGGCTTCTTCTTGGTTATCCTGGAATTCTATGAAAGCAGTATCTAGGATAATTTGGCTTTGATTCCAAGATGTAAAGAAGTTGGTGTTTGCAAGTTTGTTGCCGAGAAGGTTTTTAATGGTTTTTACTGCATTTGTTCCCATAATATTATTATTTCTTTTTACATTGCAAATTTATATTCTTAGCCTTCAAGTGAGCCTAAGGTATAGGGTTTTATAAAGGCACCAAAAGGTACACCTATGGTATCCAATAAAGGCCTTATAAGCTCATAAATAAAAAAGACCTGGGTTGGCAGGTCTACAGAAAGGATTGAAAGCAAATGCAAATAAAAGGGAGGGCCAACCCCCTCCCTTACCTATACCTAGCATAGCGTCTCCATATAAGTTATATACAATCCGAGATCACTATCCGCAAAGGTTAATGCAATCCCAGCCATATCTGAGGTAACCATGGTTATCCCATTACCCACTCGGTTAATATTGCAACTGTCCTCAAAATATACCTTGAATTGCTCAATTACCTTATCCGTTAACTCCCCACCTGCATTGCACAAGGTCTCAATAAATCCCTCATTGCTGTTATACAGAGTTGGGTTATATTCCAGGAACAGTGACTGAAACCAACTGTCATCACAGCGGGGGTTAAACTCATTAGCCATACTGAGTATAAAATACTGAGTTCCGCACTTATCAGTATAACCCTTAATTAAATCCTTAACTTGCTCCGTTAAATTAAATCGCTTCATAATAATTAAATCGTTTTATAATAATTAAATTAATAATGTTAAATGTTACGTGCATTATTTGCACATACAAATATAATATAAATATATTATATATGCAAATTAAATATTAAGGCCTATGATAGGGCCATAACCTTAATCTTTGAAGGCCCTAAAAAGTACCTTAACCCTACCTTAAAGGTAATTTAGGGTACCCTAAATGGGCCCTAATATGGCCTTTTATGGCCCTAAAAGGTACCCTAAACCAGCCTTAACTCGAAAATTCTGATCTCCAAAACTCTATTCCTGGCATATCGATTTTAGACACCTGTTCAAAAATCCCCTAAAATACTCGTATATATTATATATAATATAAATATAAGTATTCTTTAAGGCTTAGGATTAAGGCCCATTAAGGTACCTTAAATGTACTTTGATAAAGATCTTCAATATCTCAAGTATAGACCATATAGTAGGCTATATGTCTCTTTAGATAAAGAGCCTTTGTTGATGGCCTTAACCTTGCCCTAAATAGACTTATATATTATATAATATAGACTTGAAAAGGCAAGGGTTTGGGTACCCTAAAATGGCTCTTTAAGGTACCTTAAAATGCCTTTTGGTCCAACCTAATGCTATTTGGGCCTTAAGTCGTAGTAGCTAATACGTATAGTAACCAAGATAGCTCAAGAGCTCGTATGGTACACAGTGAATTGGTAGGATAACCTAACTACCCAAAATTTCCCACCCCCTGATTTTATGGCCCTGGCGAAATTTCGACTTCATCCCAAGTTTCCGGACCCATTATTATCCTTACCTATAAGGCCCATGAATAAAAGCTATTCTTTATCTATCATTTGAATACTGTTATCCTATTCTCTTTTCATATAGGGGTAAACTAAAAAACAAATATAAGGCCTCTAAGATATAAACCTAAAAGCCTTATATATGATTTATTATATTGATCCTTTATATTATGGATTGTATATAATTATTTGATTTTTCTTTGGTTTGTTTTTGGGTTGGTGGTTATTGGTTATAGCCTTTAAGTGATTGGGATCCTTTATTTGATTAGAGGGATGTTGTTATGGTTATATTTGTTTTGGGGGTGATGTATTACTATTGAGATTTAGAATCCTGGTTTGAGGTTCAGATGTCTTAGTACCTCTCTTAGTTCGGAATCAGTATAGGATTTGGCTTTTTCTAGAGGATGTTGTTATGGTTGGAAGCAATTATGATTGCCCTTTCTCTAGAGACTTTAATTGTTTTCATTGGGGTTTTTATTTGTTAATGGTTATCCAGATTCCTTGTGTCCTTAATCCCTTGCGTCTTAGGGTTTGTTCGTATTTAATTTGGTTTATTTTTCTAAATAGGTATACTCTGTACTTCTTTTCAAAATCCCATTTAGTAGAACTTCTTGGTAGAAGGCTATATAGATTTGATAACCTTTCGTTCAATTGGTTCATAGAGAGATTTCTTAGTTCCCTATCTTCTAAGTACTTCATCTGGGATCTTGGTTTGATTTAATCCGTTCACTAGTTGGATTTGAGGATAAAGTAGTTCTGACCATTTATTATAGATTGGTTGAGCTACTTTATAAGCTCCCTCCTCATCTTTTACTTTATTCCAGAAGTCATCATAGTCTTTGTATTTCAGAGATATTTCCCCTATTGATCTTAGCATTACTTCTATATAGATGCCATGATCGGTTTGCCTATAAGATAGAGGATTGCCTGACCAGCCTTCTTCCCAGAGGTTATTCTCTAGTTCAGCGAATGCTCCATTTACTGCGGTTACTCCGAGTTTTCTGTAACGTTGGCTTAGTCTTAGCCATTTATCCTTTTCCTGAGTAGTCATAATTGTACGTAGTATTCAGTTTGGAATTCTCCATACATTGCTGAAGTTTCAGAATCTAAGCTTTTCAGATAGGGATTATCCTGATCTTGGGTTTTGAATACCAATTCTAATATATTCACTTCCAGATCAGTTATCGATAATTTATTCTGATTCATTTGATCTTCCAACTCATCCAGTTTTCTGTTGAGTTCAAGTTTTAGTTGTTGGAATAATTGCTTGTTTTTCATAGCCCTAAATTATTAAAATTATTATTTGCTTTTCTTCATTACAAATATAAGCAATTTAATTTATATTTGCAAATTAAAATTCTGGGCCCTTTACCAGCTTTCGTCTTCGATAGTGATATGGATATTGTGGTTTATATTGATGTTCTGCTGTTGAACCTGTTTTTCAAGGTCATTCCTTTTCTTTTCTACGGATTCTATGAGTTCTTTGCCCTCTTTTTCGGATTTGATACGATAGTAGGATCTTTTGGTAGAGATATAATACCTGCCTTGATTATCAATTTTCAGTACTGGTTCTTCTACCATAATTACATCCTCTAATGGGTTATAGGTCTCTGGTTTGTGGTGAGGTACAAATAGGAAAGCCATTAAGATGAATATAGCAGCTATTATGATACCTATTACCATGGGTTTCAGACAGCCCTGTTCTTCTTGCTCTTTCATGATATCTTATCTGATGGTTTTAATCTGGTTACTGTATTGTTGTTTGCAATGTATCTATCCATTGCCTCTTTCTTTATCAGAGCAAATGTCTTCTTACCTGTTATGGTATTCAACATTATAGAGGGAACTACATCCATTAACCCGGGTAGTTCACCATCATCATGTTCTAGATCTTCTATGATCCTTATTTCTGAGTCATAATCTAATTCCAACATGTAAGGAATTAATTCGAACATCTTCATAGTAGGCTGGATATTTACTTATTCATGGATTTCTACCATATCAATTCCACCTTGGTTGTATATTCCAACCATATATATGGCCATCCTGTTCAAAGGTGAAAGTCAACACTTGATGATTTCCTACTTTATGGATAGTAACATCGGGTTTTCCTCCAATATCTACCCAATTGGTTGATTCTACTCTCTTTTCTACGCATGAGGTTAAGAGAATTGCCATTACGATGATCAGCTTTTTCATAATTTTGATTTTATGGTATCTCGGATACCGATTAGTATTAGTTTTTGTTCTGGAGTTAAATGAGGATCAAGTATTGCCTTTTTAGCTTCTATATACAGTTCCCCCATCTTTATTCTGTATAACGGTCCTTTGATATTCTTACATACCCAGTTATACTGTCTTTGTATTCTATTGAAAGAACTCATGCTATCAATTCTATTTTAATCCCCATATTGAGAAGAGTGACCTTTACTTCATCATCCCCAGTTGAGAGAACCTGTATCAGTTGCTGCATTGCTGGCACGAAAAACATATGCTTTAGAGTATCATCTCTGAAGTTTAACCAGAATGTATGCTTAAATGATTCAGGAATCCCATCAGAATAATATTTAACATTTACCTGGTAATTATATAATTGAAGCCCGAGCCTATCATCAAGTTCTTCAATTACCTCAGAATAAATATCATTTATAGCTTCCTTGATATATTCCTTATCCTCTTCATGTATACCATGAGATCTTTCTAATCCTTCTAGTAATACCTTCTTGTAATTTTTCATAATTAATGCGATTTTATTTCTTCATTACAAATATAAGCAATTTAATTTATATTTGCAAATTAAAATTAACGGTCGGCCTGGAATGGTATACCAGCTACTTCGAATGCTTCTTTAGCCTCTTCTGATAAATATTCGCATTTTTCTGAAGCTGCAAGATAAACTGTGCCGTTGCAGTCGCATACTACTCCAGTAATACCATGTTCGAGTGGCCACATAGGCTGAACTGCTACCATTACTGGTGCCAGAGGGTCCATATCCTCCAATACTTGCATCAGATCTTTTACCGTAAAGGTTGAATCGATTGGATAACTCTTAGTTTTCATAGTGGTAATTGATTAGAATGTGAAATCCGTGTAAACTTCTTTGTCTCCTCTTCGGATTACTTCATGATTGATGTTCTCCCATTTGTATGTACTGTAGCATTTAGCCTGAGGAATGTATTCTCCTCTAACCCATACCTGAGAAATGTTGGGCTCTTTAACTGGAGTAAGAGTAAAGTAATCTCCCCTTTTCAAATCCTTGATTTTTCTCTTTTCCATAGCCTTTATTTTTTATGGTTTATATCTTTATTTCTCTTTATGCAAATATAATAAAATTATACTTAATATGCAAATAAAAGTTCTCGGTATTGGCATATGGTAGGGATTTCTAGAACTTTTATATTATAAGGGGTTCTAGTTACTTAGGAAACAAAAATAAGACCTCTAGAAAAGAGGTCTTATGGTCTTTTATTTATTTGGTCTTAGCTGATGTAGGAATTTGAGTAATGTAGTATCTATTTCCCACTGGTTTAGTTGGGTATTTTAGTAATTCATATTCTAAAGCTGAAGTATCTGGGAATTTTATATAAATACGTATACCTGAATATACTTGCCAACCTGGTCCCCACTCGGGTTTACTTCCGAATGTACTGAATATGTCTATGTTCACCCTGTCCGCTTTGGATTTTGTACCGAATATCTTATTTGTGAAACCCAGTACTACATTCTTAATAATAGGATAAAACTTAGGATCATACTCTTTGTACATATTGTAGCAATAGAGTCTAGTAGCTCTGATTAAAAGCTCTATCTTATCGTTTGTATACATAGCCTGGTATACTATAAGATTCTATCGTATATGAAGAAGTTTGAGGGATCCTTAGTGAATGAATAGGTTTTAGTGTTGAACTCTTTATTGATCACCACTATATCTCTGTTACTTAACTCCTCTAATTCATCCAGGTAATCGAATACATCATCAATTACCCCCAGATTTGCAATGTTTGTACCATCTGAAAACCCGAGAAGCATACCATGACATATATCATCCATTACATCTAGTTTGATGTATTTCCCATCTTTGCTTATGGTATCTTCCCATTTACCATTATCGGCATATTTGAATAGATTGCACCAACCAGTTATGGTATGAATCTTTATTTTAGTAGCACTAGCTGATACTGATAAAGCTACTTTTGAATTAGTACATAACCATCCCTGCCGGTTTACATTTGTATCGGTGAATACTA
Source organism: uncultured Clostridium sp. (assembly GCA_937944945.1). Classification (GTDB taxonomy): domain Bacteria; phylum Bacillota; class Clostridia; order Peptostreptococcales; family Peptostreptococcaceae; genus Intestinibacter. The sequence continues at coordinate 14,294 of CALEBD010000136.1, forward strand.
TGTCTTCGTGATACGGGGGGTAAGGTAATCCGAATACCCTCATTTTTCTACCTTCTTTGAGTAACTGATTTACTCTTTCAACTACCTGAGTAGCATTAAATACTGGCTTTCCTTCCATAGTGAGTGATTCTTATTATAAGTTGAACTGAACTTCTGCTTTATAATCTGGATCAAAATCCAACTTAAATGGTATCCCCAAGTAGTGAGGACAGGGATTATGCCATATATGATGCTTACCTAATTCATCTGAAGCATTCATTATATTATTCTCCTCAGAGATATAAAACTTTATCTCTCTATCATCAGAGGTTATTGCCTTCAAATAACCTTTTACAGTTATTGTAACCTGTTTCTCTTGTGTTTTAACGATTAAGTCCATAGCCTTTATTTTTTATGGTTTATATCTTTATTTCTCTTTATGCAAATATAATAAAATTATACTTAATATGCAAATAAAAGTTAAAGGTTCTAGTCTTCTATTTCTGGGTCTATATCTTCGTAGGCTATGTTTTCTTCGATTTCTCGTCTGATTTGGTGATGGTCTTCATCAAAAGCATTTAAGGCACCCTGGTAGTCTCCAGTTACGCTATCCAATTCGGCCCTTTTGATATTCAATCCTTCCTTATCGCCTCTATTACCATCTTGTTTAGTTGCAACTACTACAGGCAATTCCTTGAAGTCATATTGATTCTCTACATATTCTATCTCTTTGATACCACCATTGTCGGCTAATTCTTTTTGTATCATAGCCATAGCTTCATCTCTAGTAAGAGATTGATCTTGGGTATCAACCGTATTGAATTGATTGTTCTGTTGAGCAAATATATTTACTGTACCTCCGCCTGATATAGCTCTTACTAAACTCTGAAGAGACGTAGTGGATTGTTGCTTTAATCCTATAGCCTTATTGACTTCAGAAGTAATGAATGGAGCATACCTTCCTCCCTGAGAATCCCTGAGTAATTGTACCTGTTGGCTTATTTCCATACGGTCTTCAAGTGCCCATGATATACAAGCTCCCATTAATGAATCAGCAATCTCATTCATCTTGCTACGGTCAAATAAACCGTTGTCTAGAAACGTTTGTTTCATTTGCATCTGAACTATTGCGGGTTCACATCTAAGAAAATCTGCTAGTTCATTTACTGAATAATATCTTGACCAAAGTTTTCCATTATTCACTATCCATATATGGATTATGAACTTGGTCAAATTCTTCATAGCTTCATCATCGCCATTGTTAGCTTGTATAGCCAATTGAGTTATACCAATTCCTCTTGGGAACCTTTGAGCTATTTTTTGTTCTTTCATAGTGTTGTATTTTGGTATCTAATAGTTGATCTATTAATAACCAAATAAAAGGCCCTTACCAAATAAAGGGCCTTTTAGAGTTAACTATTTAATAATCAGGTTGCTGGATCACTGAATTAGGCTTACCTTCAATTTTGAAGAGCTTAGGGTTATTTTATATTCCCCAATATGACATTCAGCTTTAAGCTGGTTACTCATAGCAAAAAGTTCTGAAAATAGCTTTTGTACATGTATGGGATATACTATCTCTATATCCACTGAACTAATACTATAGCAAAAGCTTATATTTACTTCACTTTCACCAGCTCCTTGATAGAAGTTTACAATTTTATCCTGGGCCAATTTGGCAATTTCTAAAATGGTCTTCATAAAATCTTAGTAACTTTAGAGTCTTGTATTATTAGGAATTATCTCTTCATATTAGGCTTATCTTTCATTTGCTTTTGTTTTCTAGCCATACTTTGTGCAGCTCCATAAGCTATTATTGCTTCCAAAATGGGTTTCATTCGCTTTTGTTTTGCCTTTTCCTCTTTCTCCTTGGCCTCTAATTCTGCCTTAATCTTTTCATCCCTTTCAATGGCCTTTTTCCTTTTCTCTTCCAATTCTGCATGTAGATTGGGGAAAAGGTTTGCTCTAATAGGAATTACATGTAAGGCAAAGAATGCAGAGAATAACTTTTCAGAGAATGGCTCACCAGCTTTCTTATTAGAAATACTCCGGAATTTATCCTGCTGTTCTTTTACTGCATGAAGGAATTTTTCGTATGTGAACTGAACCTTCATTTTTTGGCAGGCAGTTATCATTGCCTCAATACGGTCCTTAAACTCCTGGCCAAAGGCCTCCATGAATTTTTCCCGGTTGAAGTTGTAATTTTCTCTATCCAACTTAAACTGTTTTACATACTCATTGGTCTTCATAGTGTTTTATTATTTACAAATTATTGATTTATTAAGTGTATTAATGATTGTTCTCTAGATACTACCTGAAAAAGATATCCTACCAGGTTATCTTCCCAGTATGATAACCACATGTGATTTTGAAACCTGAACTTATTCTTCTCTTCTACCGATATATTCTTTGGCATCCCAGTAATATATAATAAATGAGGCCCATTTGTGTTCTCTATAAATACTGGATACCTTAAATTTTCGTCTACCTTAAAATATCCCTTGATAGCATAATCTGGAAGATACTGACTAGACCTTATACTGCAGTCAAATGCCAAATCTTCTACCTTATATATCTCTGGGTTTACTGGTAATTCATTATAGATATTATCAATATTGGTAGTTTGAAGGTAGTAAGTTATCCTTGATTTATCTAGCGTTACGCTTTTTACTTTCTCTGGAAACATTAATTTTTTTTTCTTTTATTGGTACATAGTCTTCTATATCATCCAGCCGATTAGTTACCAAGGCATATACGAATAACTTAACAGAACGGAAGAAGAATCTCCTTATATTCTTCTCAGTAATGTAGTAATCATATAGCCTAAAAAACTTCTTCTGATGCCTATGTTTCAGATTTCTCTGTGTAAGATATGCTCTTAGAACTTCTTTATGTAATTCTAACAATTCATGATTTACTTTCTGAATTGCTTTCTCTGGTAAGCCAACAATCATAATCTTTCATAACATTAAATGATCATTATACTAAGGGGACAGGACTTAATAATTAGCCCTGTACCCCTCTCCTACTATGAAAGATTAGATTGCAACTGATTCTTTTACGAATTGATTCTTATATTCAAGATACTCCTTCTTGGCTTTCTTGAACTCTTTAGAATCTTGGTTCTCGATTCTGAGCATTGCCAATTCCAGTTGGTGGATTTTATTTCTTACCTGCTGTCGGAACTTCTTTCTTGAAAGAGTGTCTTCGCAGTCTACGGGATAAATATACTTTACTTCCCTTTTTGTTACTACCTCTTCTACGAGGTTGGCTTCCACCTTTTTCTTGGTTTTATCAACCAGTTTTTCTTTTTTGGTCTTCTTGACCTTCTTCTCTGAGGCCTTTTCGGTAGCTTCCTTTTCTTTGCCAACTACCTTCAGAGCTTTCTTGGATTTTTCGACCTTCTCAGCTTTTTCTTCAATGAGGCTGTTGATACCCTCTACCAGATTGGTCTTTTTAACTTCCTGAGCCTTTTCTTCCTTTTTCATGGCTTACAATTTTAAATGGTTATACAATTAGTTAAAAGTTGTTTATTTTTATTTCCTAATGCAAATATAAAGTAACTTTTTTATATGTGCAAATATTTTTATCAATTTCTTAGGGGTTATGTTCTTGGTCTCTGGTGTGTTAACCTTTTATTGCTTTCCCCTTTATTGTTTATGCAAATATAGATATAAATATGAACCCCTGCAAATTATTTTGCTAATTATTTAAGGGTCTGTTCATGGCTTACTAGCGGATATCTTCCTCAGTATAGCTTTGAACTGATTCATGTAGTGGCATTCTTTGTTTGTACATTTACCGTCTGGTGTAATGTTTTCATTGGCACCACACTTTGTCATACCAGTTGCCTTATATGGACAACACTTTCTATGTGCTGCACAAGCAGCTTTGAAGTCTACTGTACTCATTTGTAGTATTCTTTTACCTTAGTTAAACGACCTTTGAATTTGAATGGTCTTACATAGTCTCCCCACCACCCAGTTAAAGGTATAATACACCCGATAATTGCATAGTAGTAGAAAGTCTTTGAAACAAATTGCTGTTTATCACAGTCCCAAAAATCATCTGTTCTAGCATCTTCATTTTTAGCTGGGTCTACATATATCCAATGATAAGATATCCGAATAAATAACCATTGAAATATCAGGATATTCATCCATCCCAATAAAGTTATACCCAATACTTTCTTAAATACCCAACTGTTAGTTTTCTTTACTTCTTTTCCCATAATCCGTAGGTTGATTTAACTTTCTTTAATGGATGAAAAATATCTAATGATTCCCAAATAGATTCTGCTTGTTTAACTACTGCTTCTTTAGCTTCTAAGTGATTGCTAAAAATTTTCCATAGTACTGGAATATAATTCAAACAAGCATTCTTTGATTCTCCGGGTCTTACCCTTATATAGAAATAAACTTCATTATTAATTATTTGACCAATTGTAACCCTTTCAAACTTAATAATAGCTCGGGGTTTGAATTCATAAATACCTTTGTGCCTATCCCCGCTTACATACTTGTTTAACCGGAATTTAATTAGACCAGCCATATTAATCCATATTTCGTTCAAAATATTCGTAAAAATCTACATCTTCGGTTAATTGATCCATGAGTTCTTCTACTTCCATATCTAAATGTACTGAAGCTCCTGATACTTGCAATGTTATTCCAGAACCATAATTACTTGAAGATGATCCATAAAGATTTAATTCTTTGGGTCTATATCCTGTAACTTCATCTCTATAATGAATTATACCATTTTCGTAGTCATAACTTTTTACTTCTGATACATGTCTAGATTTATCCCAGTTTTTCCAATGAGGTTCTGAATCAGGAGTAGGGGGAACTGTTTGACCATCCCATAGTATGCAGATTACACTAAATGCCGATATTCCTATGATACCAGTTTTAACGGCTTCCCATAAAGTTTTTGCTTCATCTGGTTCTCCTTCTGGTGTGTAATACCTTTTCATAGCTTTTGGCCTGCATATTTATTCCTAATCCTTCTTTCAAATGATTTGCCTACTGATAAACCATTTTCAATATCATCCTTGAAAGTATTAAAATCAAACTCCGATACAGAAACATATTTGTATACCTTATTTCCCTTGAAAGTTATGGTTATATCCCTATTATCGAGGTCAAAAATAACCTTTTCAATTCTGGATGATCCCGTGGTATTAAATACTTCTTTCATCGTTATCGTCCTTTAAGCTCGAAAATATTAAGTCCCATAGCTACTACATTATTTTCTTTCCTCAATGCCTGGCAAGTAAATAAAATATCCCAAAGAATGAATACTGAATCAGAACTCATTTCCATTAAGTCCTCTTCCATCATATATAATGTACTCATTATAGTATTGAACCATCTTTGGTTTAGTCCATTTACTAGCATGTTTTCAATATCATCATACCTATTATTAAAGGTATCTCCTTTCATCCTTTTAAAGGATTCTATATATTCCCTTGCCAATGATTCTACTGATTCTAGAGAAGTTCCATAACAAGGGAATATAATTTTCCATTTATCTAAGCTTTTATCCTCTAAAAGGGATTCTAGCGCCTGAATCTGCACATCCATAATTTGATTCCAGATATCCTGAGCAGATAAATGCCTTTGCAATTTTAACCTGATACAGCCTCGATTAATTTTCATCTTTAATTTAATTTTGTTATGCAAATATAATATTTCTAATTATAATATGCAAATTAAATTCAGTGGTGTTATATAGGTATATCTAACAAAGAACCCCGAACCTGAGTATGATCCGGGGCATTAGAGGTTTACAGATTGCCTAATCTATTAATCCTCCTCTTTCTTGGCCTTCTTTTTCTTCTTATCCTTTGAAGCCTTCTTTTCTACCTTTTTCACCTTTACAGGCTCCTCTTTCCTCTTAAATGGAATAACTGGTTTTTCTTTTGCCAAATTTTCAGCATACTTCTTTCCTTCCACTTCTGCCTTTTCCTTAGACATAGTTTTCAGAAGAGTACGCATCTTCTGACGATACTTCTTTTTCTGATCAGAAGTCATTTCCTTGCCATCAACCTTCGGGTAGTCATAAGCATTAGGAGTGCTAGTTACCTTCTCTTTCTTGGGATGAACTTCTGGCTTTTTACTCTTACGCTTTTCGTGTCTCTCAATTGCCTTCTCCTCATTCAATTCACGAGCCTTTTTGTTTCCCAGGTTAATGATATCAATCCAAGCCTGGATTTTCTTACCATGTTTCTTGTGGCCTGTCCAATCTTTTTTAGGATCAAGATTGTTCTCTTCCATATAGGCCAGCATTTCCTTCTGAGCCTTGCGTGCTTTACGAGCAGCCAGGTCATTCTTACTAACTTCTTTTGCCATTGTAGTTGAGTTGATTAAAATGAGTTTTGATTACCTTTACATGATTATAGTTTAGTCAAGGAGTTTTTGGTTTGCACTTCCTTTACCTCTGAGATAATTATTTCTCTCTTTTGTAAACTAGCCATTAATTTAAGGTGAACAATGGCATCCTCTTGAGATATGTTGGTATATACTATCCTGAATCTATCACTAGTGTTCTTATCTTCAAAGGTTATAGTTATTATATTACCATTTGTGAGATCTCCTATCCTCTTCACTAGTGACTTCACCTTGCCTAATTTTAAGGTTCTATCCTTTATTAAGGCTTGCTTTTTTCCAGGTGATAATCCTGGTATTGATAACCTTATATCTATATCCTGAATTAACTTACTCAGGTCCTTTATACGATAGATCAGCCCCTTTACTGACGAGTTAAATTGTCCCATTTTGGTTTTTGAATAGAGGTATCACTTCCTATTTTCTGGGCATATATTTCAATCAAATGCAATGTTCTAGAGATAATATATTCCGCCATCATTCTATTTTCTTCTGAAAGATCTTTTTCTTCCTCGAGTAACAGCTGGTATGATTGCAATTGATTACATAATGCCAGGTATATAATATCGTCGTCTTCTTGCATATATTTCTATACAAAATGGGGAGGTTCACCCAGGCTACTTGGATGACCTCCCCTGCATGACTCAAAAACTGAAGTCAGAATCGGTTATTTGGCATAAAGCCTACTCCTCATCTTCATCATCCTCATCGTCCACGATTTCCTCGGCTTCCTTGCCTTTCTTACCCATACCGGGCATCTTCGGAACAAGGTTCCCGTGCTCCTTCTTGGACTTAACCGATACGCCAGGGATGGTCTCATTCGAGACAGCAATTACCTTACCATCCTTATCGGTTACTACCGACGTAATGA